>DALYGI010000106.1:5348-11335 GCA_031971595.1 Prochlorotrichaceae cyanobacterium CTOTU29312 | reverse complement strand
AACGCCAGCAGGGTATACCCGATGGCCCAGGGGCGACCCGTGCCCCAACCCAGGTGAATCACCGTATCTCCCAGTGTCCATTGGTAACTGTGCAATAGGCCAATCCAGGAGAAAATCGCTGCCCCCAAGCTCCAGAGCGCGGCCTTGCCAAAGCGACGATCGATAATTTCCACGGTGATGGTGGCCAAAATCATGGCGGAGAAAATTAAACCTTGCTCTAGGGCAAAGGCCCCGGTAATAAAGGTATCGCTTTGTTCAAATAAGGGCACTAGATCGGGGGTAAAGGGAGCATTGGGAGTGCCCAAACCCGCCGCCCGCAACGCATTTTTGGCAATGAGAGCGCCCCAACCCGCAATACCGGGCAATAGCCCCATGACCACAGCGGGAGCATGATGGGGAGGAACGGCGCTAAAACTTTGGGCCACGATCACAATCCCAATCCAAAGGACGATCGCCATGCCGCTGTCGATGGGGATAAAAAAGGACAGAAGCCCAATGGTGCCGCTGATGCAGAATAATCCCATGATGATGCCGTTGAGCATGGAGTAGCCCACACGAGCCCCCATGGTTTTCCAGCCGGGGTGACCAATGTAAATCGTGGTAGGGAAACAGGAACCAAAGAAGGCCGCCGCTAGGGTGCCAATGCCATCCACCGCTAAACAGGGAACCGCCGGATACCGATCGCCCGCAGCTTCCGCACTTTCCAGGTTTTGTAAACTGCCCACCACGTTAAATAAGCCCATGGGCAAAATGATGCTGAAATAATTGACCAAAACCGATCGCTCTGCCCACAAACTCCCCAGCCACGGACGGGGAAGATAGAGTTTAACCGGCTCGATGGCCCTGCTCCAGAGTGCTGGATCCCAGTGACACAGCCCCGTAGCCCAGGCCAACCCCGTGCCCAGGATGACGGCCAAGAGTCCCCCAGGAATTTCGATGCGGCTGCCAGGAAGGGTGAAGGTGACCTCGCCGTAGTAGGTGAGCAAAATAACCCCCAGGGGCACCAACCCCACGATCGGGTGGGCATAGGTACGCAGCAAAAAGCCAATGGAAATGAAGGTGAGGGCAATACCGCCCAGGGTGGAGAGTAGGGCCGCACGGGGGGTAAAATCCCGCAGCCGATCCACCACCCAAGCCCCACCCAATTCAATAATTCCCGATCCCAAACAGGCCACCAGTCCCGCTTCCCAGGCCAGTTCTGCCGCCTGTTCCGAGGTGGCCCCATTGCCCAACGCGGTGAGCCGTACCGGCAACATCACCAAAAAAATATAGGCAAAGAGGCTGACCGTATTAATGCCATAGGGCAGGGCGGTAAAATCGTCCCGTTGTTCCTGCTGGCCTTGGCGGTAGGCTAGCCAGCCATAGTAAAAATTACCCACCACTAAACTCAGGGCAATCCCTGGTAAGACCCGTCCGTACACCATTTCCGGGGTAAATTGTAAAACCCCCTGGCTTAAGGCCACAATCACCAAAATCTGAATTAAATTATCGAGGGCTAAACCAAAAAAGCCATCAATATCGCGGCGTACAAACCACCGAGGGGAAGCGATCGTCTGCATGGTTTTGCAAAGATAAAAATTTCCCCTCTAGAATACGGGATTCTTCGATTTTGGCAAATCTTTGGCAAGTCTTTGGTAAATCTTGGCAACCCTTGGATCCCTGGGATTTTTTAGATCACCACTAAGGGGAGCGCAAAAAAGAACAAACTGGTGGCCAAAGCGATCGCTCCAGTACGATCGGAAATCATTTCCCATAACCCCGATAAACCTTGGGGCAGTTGCTTTTGGGTCTGGATAAACTGTACCCGCAGGATGTTACCAATTCCCAAGCCCATGAGCAAACCTGCCACATAACCGCCCACCGACTCCTCACTCGCAAAAATCATCCGCAGTATGATAGCCACAATCAGAATTCCGCCCTGCAACTTTTGAAGTACCCGATTGGAGGTAGTAGTACTAAAAGCCTGCAAGCTAAGGGAAACTAATAAAAAGAACCATCCTCCTAATCCAATGCCTTGGGGACACAGTAAGGCGGTTGTGACCCCCAAAAATAGACTCATTAGAACTAACCATAGCCAAAGTTTGCCCGGTAAGATGGAGCCTAACCTAGAGACTGGCAGGGCAGAAATAGATTCGGTTGCGTGGGAATCTGGATTGGGGGAAGGGATATTCTGGGAAAGGGGATCTTGAGAAGAGAGAGAATGGGCATCAATGGGTTGAAAAAGGGCGGGTGGGGTCTCTGTGGATCGATCTGGATCCTGAGGGCTTGAGGCTTCGCTCCCTGAGGGGTAGGCATCAGAATCCTGAGCAAAAGTTTTGACGATCTGCTGTACTTCTCGTAAGGTTTCATAACTATTCTGGCAATAGCGCGTAAACCAGATTTTTGCGTCTTCAAGCTCTGCGTTTGTCAAGGTTAAAATATATTCAAACCATTGTTGAACCTGAAGCGGAAAATGAATAAAAACAATGCCCCGATCCCCTGAAAAAATTTGTCCCAGTAGGGGTAAAACACGATGTTTACCTCGCGTGGGAAAACGATGAAAAATAGTTAAAGCTTTAGCAACATTAGGATAGATGGTTTGACTGGGGATAGAAATAATATTGGGATTGTCTACAAAGCAGTATTGACTAAAATCCGCTCTATTAAGATTGATTTCTGCTTGAGCAGGTGCCGATTCAATCATGTTTTCTAGATTAATGCTTTGCCCACTTTTAGGAGATCGGGCAACCGTTTCTTCCTCTACTTCTGAATCAGCAAAAGGCTTAGTTGCTCGATGCTCTACAAATTCCGTGTCTTCCAGTGGATCGCCAAGAGTGGGAGCAGTAGGGGTAGTTTCTAAGCCAAAGATAATGGGTTGCTGAATCGTAGCTTCTGATAGTGTGGGATTAAAATCTACTAGAGTGTCTTGGATGAGATCACTTAAAACAATGCAGTGTTCCCAATCGTGATTTACCTCACCCAAAAGACGGCTATAGAAGGCAAGATAACTAATATTTTCTAGGTTTAAGTCAGCGATCGTTTCCCCTATCAGGGTTGTGATGCGGGCATAATCGAGGGAGTTGCCAGCGGGACGATTAATAAAAATATAAAGATAAGGAGGGTTCTGGGATACTTGAAAATACAGATCAACGGCCAAATGCTGACAGGCCCGCTCAATCTCCTCCCGAATTTCTTCATCCTGCATAAAACCCGCTATTTCTCCTACTGATGGCCGAATGAATGATGGCACTGTGATAACTCCAGTTGTACCAAAGTTATACTCCCAGGTATACCCCAGCTATACCCAGGCTCTACCCAAGTTATACCCAATGTGTACCCAAGGTGTACCAAACGCATCCCCAGGATGGGGTAACCCATTTGGACGTGAGTGTATCAGTATTCAGCCTAAGCGCTCAAGCCACCGGACGATCGTGGAATGAAATGACTCCGGGCTCACCAGAAAGGGCCAGTGGTTACCGGGGATGGTTTGGATGGACAGCGGCTCGATCGCCTTTTGGAAGGGGCGAATTTGCCACCCGAAACGATTTAAGCCCTGCTCTGGGGTCAGCAAGAGGGTGGGAATGGTGAGGGGCTGGGGAAGTCCTGGAATTTGGGTGATTTCAGCAAAAACTTCATTGCGGGCAGGAGCTACAAATTTACTCCCCCAAGACCCATCGGGTTTTTCTGCGATGGAGGTTTCAAAAACCATCTGTTGATGAGGGCTCCAGCCCCGATACTGTTTGAGTCCTTTGGCTAAGGTTTCCAGGTCAGAACGATCGCTGAAGGAACCTAAAGTTTTTAGAAAAGGTAAAGTTTTATATAAGATAGGAAAGGTGAGGGAAACACAAGGGGGCATTTGGTTAATAAAAAAAGGATCCACTAGGGTCAAACTCAAAAAACGATCGGGTTCTTCCGTGGCCCACAGCGTTGCTAATTTACCAGACCAGGAGTGGGAAATCACATGAAATTGAGACCACCCTAAGTGTTGAACAAAGGCTTTTAGATCCGTAATAAAATCCACACAACGATACCCCCGCTCAGGTTTGCTACTATCCCCATGACCTCGCAAATCCGGTGCAGCCCAGGCATAATCAGATCCAACCGATTGAGCTAAATTTGCCCAAACTAAACTATGATCTGCTAAACCATGGAGGAGCAACACGGGGGTCTTGCCCGGCCAATACCAATAATTCAAACCGAACCCAACCCCTGACTCTGAGGGAAGATCGTACCAAGCTCGATCGATTTTCAACTCAAAGGGATGGGAATTATTTTGGGAGTTATCGTGGGAGCTATTTAATGGGGGAGATGGTAAAGATTCTAAAGATTCAGACATAATCAACTCAGTGGCTTAAAGACAGCAGAGGAATTAAACTCAACTCAACTCAACTAAATTAAAATTATTTTTCCAGTCCATATACATCCCTAACCAGATAAAGAGGACGACCTTTCACTTCCTCATAGATTCGGCTTAAATATTCCCCGATTATCCCTAGGCTGATCAGTTGAATTCCACCGAGGAAAAGTAAGGTTACCATAATAGAGGCATAGCCCGGCACATCAATCCCAAAAACGATCGTCCGTATCACCAGAAAAGAACCATAGGTTAGCGCTAAGGAGGAAACTGCTAAGCCCAAATATCCCCAAACTTTTAGGGGCAAAGAACTAAAAGACGTAATGCCTTCTAGGGCAAAATTCCACAGTTTCCAGTAATTCCATTTGCTGTATCCCCCATATCGTTCTGCACGATCGAACACAATATTAGTTTGTCGGAACCCCACCCAGGCAAACAGCCCTTTCATAAAACGGGTACGTTCGGGCAGTTGTTTCAATGCTTCCACCACCCGCCGATCCATTAACCGAAAATCCCCCGTATTAGCGGGAATTTCAATGGGACTGAGACGACCAATCAGGTTATAAAAGCTATAGGCAGTAAATTTTTTGAGCCAAGTCTCTCCCCGACGGTGGCGACGGGTGGCGTAAACTACATCATATCCGGCTTGCCACTGCTCCACGAGGGCTGCAATTAACTCCGGTGGATCCTGTAGATCCGCATCAATGGGAACCACAGCCCGACCCCGGCTATAATCAATGCCTGCGGTTAAGGCCACCTCTTTGCCAAAATTACGGGATAAATTCACCACTTTAATCCGATCGTCCTGCTGATGATATTGAATCAAGTGCTCCAAAGTTTCGTCCCGGCTACCATCATTGACACAAATAATTTCGTAGGTCAGGTGCAGGTGATCCAAAACCGATCGGAGGCGATCGAGAAGGGTGCTAAGGTTCGGGGCCTCGTTGTAACAGGGAACGACAACAGAAAGTTCAGGAATAACAGTCTCAGAGGAATGTGCCATATAAATAAGTTTAAGAAAGGATTTCTTGCCCCCTCCGGGGAATAGTTAGCCGTAGACCGTTATCTATACTTTATATCCTATAATCTTCCGTACCCGGAGTTCCATTTGTATAATCTTAAACTATGTTCCCTAATCCTCCCCCTTTATGCATGAACTCAGTATTATGGAAGAAACCTTGAACTTAGCGATCGTTTCGGCAGAGGCTCAATCTGCCCAGCGAATTCACCAGATCAACCTACGCATTGGTTTATTATCTGGTGTGGTGCCCGAAGCTCTACGGTTTGCTTTTGATGTGGTCATCCAAGGAACGATCGCAGCGGGTGCGACCTTAGGCATTGAGGAGGTTCCGATTCTCTGTCATTGTACATTTTGTGATCAACCATTTGCGCCCGAAGATCATTACCTTTACGAATGTCCATCCTGCCATCAATTTAGTCATACCCTGCTTCAAGGGCGGGAATTACAACTTACCAGTGTGGAGGTGTCCTAATGTGTCAAGACTGTGGCTGTAACTTAGGGGGAAATGTGAGAATTCACAGCGAAACGATGGTGCATTCTCCTGATCATTCTGATCATTCTAATCACTCCCATCATCCTGATCATTCTCATGGGCCTCATTCCCATTCTGATCATTCCCATCATTCTGATCAT
>DALYGI010000106.1:3260-5248 GCA_031971595.1 Prochlorotrichaceae cyanobacterium CTOTU29312 | reverse complement strand
CATTCTGATCATTCCCATCATTCTGATCATGCTCACCATCCCGATCGTCCCCATGTTCACCCCAAACGCACCATTACCTTAGAAACAGGTATTCTCGCCAAAAACGATCGCCTAGCGGAACGAAATCGGGGGTATTTTTTAGCTAAAAATTTAATGGTTTTTAATCTTCTTTCCTCCCCTGGTTCTGGCAAAACTGCTTTATTAGAACGTACTGTTACTGACCTTAGGGATCGGGTTAACATTGGTGTGATTGTGGGAGATTTAGAAACGGATAATGATGCAGAAAGACTGCGTAAAACTGGAGCCCCCGCAGTCCAAATTCTAACGGGAACCCTCTGCCATTTAGAAGCAGATATGATTCTGGACGCAGCCCAAAAGCTCGATCTCGATCGTTTAAATCTCTTAGTGATTGAAAATGTTGGCAATTTAGTTTGTCCCGCCGCCTATGACCTGGGCGAAACGGCCCGTATTGCTCTCCTATCCGTTACGGAAGGGGAAGATAAACCCCTAAAATATCCCACCCTTTTTAAGTCCGTAGATGTAGCCATAATTACTAAAGTTGATCTGGCAGAAGCGGTCGGATTCGATCGAACCAAAGCGATCGAAAATTTGCAACGGATGGCCCCCCAAGCCAAAATTTTAGAAGTTTCTGCCCGCACGGGTGAGGGAATGCAAGCCTGGTATGATTATTTACTTTGCCAACAGGGGATCAAGGGGATGCCCCGTCACGGGCAGTAATCTTGCCCTAGCTTGCCCTCTGCTCTAGCTTGCTGCACTTACTGCAATTGCCTTTGAATGGACGAGGGAACTCACACACCAACCTTGCCCGTCTAGTTAGGATGAATCAGATTAGCGCCATTGTTTTAACTCCATTGTTGAATTTTTTATTGAATTTATGGGGGGCTCTGCTTTCCATAAGCCGCCTTAGCCTACAATCTGACAACCAGCGGCAGATTGGCAGCAACTCAACTTGGCAAGTTACTGGCAACTATTGGCAAATTTGGCAAATATTTACAGGTTACCTATGAAAAACAGCATGAACAAAATGTTAAAACACTTGATGACAGCAGGTATAGCGTTAGTGATGGGTGGGTTAGGCGCAAACTCTGCCCTAGCTTTGACGAACCAGGAGATCGCGCAGAAGTTGGCCGGAATTCCGGTGTACACCATGGGGGTTTTACAAGGGGATCAAGTGACGTTTCTCCAAGAATCTCTCGCTCAGCAGGATGGCCAGTCGGTTCGCATTTCACGGGTGTATCTCAGCGAGGCTGATGCCCGTGAGGATCTCAACGCCTTAAGAGCAAACCAAGCGGAACTACCCAGCAATGTGGACGTGGCGAAGGTTTCCCTAGGGGAGATCTATTGCATTAGCCAACAAAATCAAAGTGATCCCTGTCAAGCTCCTGCCCCCTCCACGGAAGAACCACCGGCTTTTGTGTATTTCCCCGATCGGCAGCAATTCACCCAAGCCCTGGCCATGTTAGAAAGCCAAGGGGTGCAGTGGGAACCCAGTATGCCCATGTTTGTTCCGTTGTTTTTGGCCCAGGTTCAAGTTCCCGGTGAGAACCCCCGTACTATTCCTGCTATTTATTTTAGTGTGAATAACTTGCAATCGGATATTGCCACCCTGAAGTCCCAACAGCCTCAACTGGCCAACGTAGAGATTCAGGTTGAGATGACCACTTTGGGGCGAGTTATTGAAGGGCTGAAAACCCAAACGGATCCCAATTTAAATTTGATTCAGTTTGTACCCCAGCGATCGGATGCGAGTACCCCCTCTCAGCCAAATACCCCACAGAACCAGCCCACAAATCAACCGAGTAGCACCCCCAGCAACTAAGGTCTAATTCCTGCTCCGATCGTCTAGGGTTGATAGTCCCCGCTTGCAAGAGACGGGGATTTTAATCAACTCCAGGAGAATTTGAGACTGTTTAACTACTCAAAACCTTTACCCTTTGGCCGACGCTTAGGCTTACGAGCGGGTTTAG
>DALYGI010000106.1:0-3160 GCA_031971595.1 Prochlorotrichaceae cyanobacterium CTOTU29312 | reverse complement strand
ACCTGTTGTTCGAGAGACTGTACCTGCGTCTGATAACGCTCTTGGAGTTGGGCTTGATTTTGTTGGGACTCTTGAAGTTGAACCTGTGCTGTTTGGGATTGAGCTTGGGATTCTTGTAATTGAACCTGAGTTTTTTGTAATTGAGCTTGGGCTTCTTGGAACTGGGCTTGAGTTGTTTGAAGTTGGGCTTGGGTCTCTTGGAGTTGAGCCTGAGTTGCTTGTAATTGAGCCTGCCCTTCTTGCAGTTGGGCTTGGGTTTCTTGGGTGAGAGCCTGTAAGCGACTTTCCACTTGAGCCAAACTGCTGGTTAGCCCTTCCTTCTCTGCCTCTACCCCCTGGAGGAGTTGGGTTAAGCGCCGCACTTCCTCCCCCTGAGTAGCGATCGTTGCCCACGTTTCCTCTAGCTTTACGGTCAGGGCATCCCGCTCTTGAGTCACCTGTGCCACCTGATCAGAGAGATCATTTTGGCTGACTTGGGCTTGGGTTAGGGCTACCTGATGGCTTTCTTCTAAACCGGCAAGGTTAGCCTGCAATGTTTCACATCGAGCCAAACTTGCAGCTAAGGAATCTTCTAGGGTTTGAATTTGGTGTTGTAAATTCTGCTGAGTTAGGGTTAAAGCCTGCTGGGCTTCTGTTAATTTTTTTTGTAACTCCGCCTGATCCGCTTGAGCTTGCTCATAATTCTGGGTGGCAGTCTTGAGATCTGCCTCCGTGGTTTGAAACCGCAGGGTTAACGCCCTCAGACTTTGGCGCTCCTGTTGTAAGTCATGGGTGGCCTGTTGACGCTCTTGGGTCAGGGTCTCTAGCTGTTGCTCCAGAGTTGAGCGCTGGCTTTTTTCTGTTGCCATGGCCGTTTGCCAGTCTTGCTGTTGCTGGCGCAATTGCTCCAGTTCCCGTTGTAAGCGCTGGACATCCCCTTGACGATCGTTTAAGGACTGCTCTAGACCCTTTTTCTCCTCAGCGAGGCGATTCAGCTGGTTTTGTAAATCTGACTTGCCCTGATCGAGTTCCTGAACTTGTACCGTGAGATCGTCCTTTTCCTGAGTTAGCTCAGCGGTTTCAGCTTCCAACGTCTCTATCGTTTCCTGCACCTCCTCTAACTGAGTAGTAAGTTCATCCTGCTGCTTGCGACTTCGGAAATAAAGAAGTCCAGTACTGAGCATGAACAACAAAGTCAACAATTCAGTGGTTACATTACTACTCATAGGTCATCCTTCACAAATAAAACATCAGAGCAAAATCAGGGCAAACAAGCAAACGGGCGATCGTTGCCAGAAAACATTAGGTCTAATATATTACGGCTAAACAGGTTATAGAGATTAATCTTACCCATGAGGGGGACATTTCTGCACAAACTCAGGTCTGGCGGCCTTGCTGTAAAGGCATCCCATCCCATCGAGTGTGCATCCTAGACCCATTTCCAGGGCAAAGATTTGATCTGATAAGCGCAGGAAAATATAACGAGAGACTGGGGAACTCTGCATTTATTCTGCCCTAACCCCACAATTTAGGATTTTTTGCCAGAGGAGACCGTATTTTATGAGTTTAGCCAACACCACCAATAATGCAGATCTCAGAGTTGGACAATTAGCACCGGAGTTTATGGCGACGGCGGTTGTCGATCAGCAGTTTAAAACCGTTAAGCTATCAGATTATCAAGGTAAGTATGTCATTATTTTATTTTATCCCCTGAACTTTACCTTTGTTTGTCCCACTGAAATTATTGCCTTTAGCGATCGTTATGAGGAATTTAATCGTTTAAATGCCGAAATTTTAGGGATTTCCGTGGATAGTGAATTTTCCCATTTAGCCTGGATTCAAACGGAACGTAAACTTGGCGGTTTGGGAGACATTGCCTATCCCCTCATTTCCGATATTAAGAAAGAAATTAGTGCCGCCTATAATGTCTTAGATCCAGAAACGGGGGTTGCACTCCGAGGATTATTTTTAATTGACACGGAGGGAGTTTTACAATATGCCACCATCAATAACATGGCCTTTGGACGGAGTGTAGATGAAACCCTGAGAATCTTACAGGCCGTCCGCCACGTACAAACCCATCCCGAAGAAGTTTGCCCGGTGGGATGGCAACCAGGGGACAAAACCATGATCTCCGATCCGGTTAAATCCAAAGCCTATTTTGTAGAGGAAGAGCCTAAACCCACAGATGAGTCCTCATTAAACCTATAACCTGTAACCTGTAACCTAAATAACCTGTCTAAACATGGAGTAAAGATTGAGTAAAATTTCCACAATGATCAAAATGACAATGTACCACTCTAAGCGCTGATTACTGTCGTGCTGCATCAGTTCCAGTGCGGTTTCAGCGGTTTTGGTAATTAATATCAACTTCCGATCTAAGGCTCGAAATCGATCCCGTAGCTCATACTCATCCTCCAACTTCAGATAAAGGCGTTCCAAGTCTGGATGATCCCACAGGGCTTCCGGTTTTTCGCCAATTTCCACTAACCCCACCATGCGCTGCTCCATCAAAAGAGTCCCCCCAATATGCCTGAGTAACTCCCGATCCTTAGGCCGTTGACGACCTTGATTCTGAATAGCGATCGCTAAGGGTTCAATACGATCGAAAATTCCTGCTACTCGTTTTTCATAATGATCTAAAACCACACTTTTGGCTAAAATCACCGCCACAATCTGTAACCGTTCAACATTTAAGTCCTGTAAATGAATCCCCTCCTGATCCACCCGCTCTTGGCGACGAGAATCAATAATTAAGGTACTATTTTCCGTATAGATTTCTGGGAACTCATTACAGACAAAGGGCTTTAAGGCGGTCAGAAAACTCGCCTCTTCTAGGGGCTCTAAATTAAACAAAATTACTGTCCCATACCGAAAGAGGATGGCAAAGCCAGATTGTCCGGCCTTACAGGTAAAGGGGTTCGTGGCCAAGGGATCCGTGGATTCCAAAGCCCGTAAATCAATCCGTTCTCCCACAAAAAAAGCACGGGCACTCAACCGCTGGCTGGTAACAGCATCTTTATTGGCAACGATCGTTAAATTGAGGGAACTTGAATCTAAATCGGAATTTAACATACATTATCTTGGCTTTGAATTTTGAGTTTTGAATTTTGAGTTTTGAGTTTTGAATTAGCTTTGAATTATCCTGAATTAGCTTTAGATTAGCTTTAGATTAACTGTA
>DALYGI010000105.1:4929-11368 GCA_031971595.1 Prochlorotrichaceae cyanobacterium CTOTU29312 | reverse complement strand
GGAATGCCCAACTTATGGAGTTGTTGCATTAACAAACTCAGGAATAGTCCCACATCCGTGACCACCCCGATCGATTCCACGGAACCCCGATCGGCGAGTTTGGTGACGACGGCGGGGTTGATGTCTACGCAGACCATCTTCACACCCGCAGGGGTCATGTTCCCGACTCCGATGGAGTGGAGCATGGAGGACAGCATGAGGATGAGATCCGCGTCTTTCATTAACCGGGCGTAGTCTTTTTGCGCTTCGATTAGGTTCATGTGGGTGTCGGGCAGGGGGCCGTCATCCCGGATGGAGCCTGCTAAGGAGAAGGGCACGTTGTTCTTCACGCATTCGTAAAAAACGCCGCTCTGAATAATGTCTTGCTCTACGGTGCGGGCAATGCTGCCGTACCGCCGCACGGTGTTGATGGCGCGGAGATGGTGGCGGTGGCCGCCTCTGACGGGGGCACCGTGTTTCATGTCTACCCCTAGGGAGGTGCCCATCATGGCTTGTTCAATGTCGTGAACGGCGATCGCGTTGCCCCCTAGGAGGGCTTGCACATAGCCTTCCCGAATCAGCCGCGCTAGGTGTTCGCCGCCGCCGGTATGGATGACGACGGGGCCAGCCACGACCACGACTTTGCCGCTTTGATCCCGTAAGCGTCGCAGTTCCCAGGCAATTTTTTCGACGACGAGTTCCACTTTGCGCTCACTGGATACGCCAGAAGCCATAAAGCTAAATTCTTCGGTTTTGGCCCGCTCCCGATCTTCCACTTTCCGGGCCGATCGAATGCCGGTACTGCCGATCGCTACGGATTCCCCTACTTTTAAGTCCCGCAGCAGTTTGCACTGGGCAAGGTAACCATTGGGGGTTTCGGTAATGGCGATCGCTCCGTCCATCCGTTGATTTTCCACCCGCACCCATTTGCCCTTGACCCGAATATCCGTGGGGTAAATGGTGGTGACATAAAACTCATCGGGGGCTACGCCGTCCTGCTCCACGGGGACTAATTCCGCATCGGAAATATCCTCTGGCAAATCGATCGCACCAAGGTCGATCAACTGCCCCATAATTTCATTGAGGATGTTGCGGGAGGGAGCGGAGATGTGGATATTGGCTTTGGAGGTGCTTTGGCGCTGGGTTCCTAACTCGAAATTTAAGACCTGGAAGCTGCCGCCTCCTTCAATAATTAAGTCGAGGGCACGGTTAATGAGGCCGGAGTCTAGGAGGTGCCCTTCTAGCTGAATGGTGCGGCTTTGAACCATAGCTCCCGCATGGACATCCTCCCGCACGGGCTCGGTAATTCGCAGGGTCAGGCATTTGGCTGCGCCCCCAGCTTTCAGGAATTCCGTTAAGGGGGTTTCAATGACTTGGAAGCCTTTGCTCCCGATGGCTTGCTTGAGGTCATCGCTGACCCGGTTCATAATCACCACCCGATCGACGTTGACCGCATTGCAGGCAAAGTTATCCGCGTCTGCATCCGCCACCACGATCCGTTTTTCAGGAGCTACCCGCATTTCAATCAAGCGATTGGAGTAGGAGTCAAATGCGGGGGGATAGTACAGCAAGTACCCATCCGCCAATGGGCAGAAGCAGGTATCCAGGTGATAAAAGCGGGGATCCACTAAATGCAGGGACAACACCTCAATATTCAGCCATTCCGCCAAGTAGGGGTGGGAGTCCAGTTCGGAGCGGAAGCCATAGCCCGCCCAGAGCCAGCGTCCTTCCCGATCGAGGAGGGCATCCCCGGCCCCTTCAAAGGGCAGATCTTGGGGGAGTTCTTTGACGGTAAAGCCCTGAGACTCGAACCAGGCTTTGAAATAGGGTTCTTCCCCTTGGCGCTCTTTATGGAAAAAGCGACTCAGCACTACGGTTTTGCCCAGTACCAGCCCCGCATTGGCGGTAAACACCATATCGGGCCAGCCCTTTTCCGGGGGCACCAGATCCACCACCGCGTGTTCTTTAATAATGTGATGAAGTTGATGCCATTGCTCCGCCGCCGCCGCCTGGGACGATCGATGGACATTCCCCTCCATCCAAGGGTTAATTACATAGTCCACATCATAGTGATCCGGTGGACACATTAAAATGCGAATCGAATCCGTTGCCATAAGAGTTAACCTAAAAGTCAGCCAGTTTTCCATCTTACTCTGGGGGCTACCCCTAGGCATATAGGGGAAATGGCTTTAGGGGGCGCATTTTGTCAGGAGATCTCTAAAAAGGCTCGCTCTAAGGGCGTACCAGTTCCACCCCATCCCGGCCATCCACTTCCTTGAGATAGACCTTGACCTGCTCTAGGGAGGCGGTGGGCAGTTGTTTGCCGATAAAATCGGGATGAATGGGCACTTCTCGATGTCCCCGATCCACCAGAACCGCGAGGCGAATTAATTGCGGGCGACCATAATCATTGATGGCTTCCAGGGCGGCCCGCACGGTGCGACCTTTGAAAATTACATCGTCCACTAACACCACAATTTTGCCCGTTAAATCCACGGCGATGTTGGTTTTGGCGGGGGTGCGGATCCCAATTTTATCCAGATCATCTCGGTAAAAGGTAATGTCTAAGGAACCCACGGGCACCGATCGGCCTTCTAAGGCTTCAATCTGTTGGGCGAGGACGTGGGCCAAGGGAACCCCTCTGGTGTAAATCCCCAACAAAACGATCGCCGATAGGTCGGCAACCCGCTCCACAATTTCGGAGGCTAGGCGGTTACAGGTTCGTCGCAGTTCTTCTGAGGTGAGGATTTCAACGGTGTCGGCCATGGCAGGAAGGAAGGTAGGGATCCATCAGCAGAGGCAATGGTGGCCTAGGACACCACACCCGCCGGGGGATTGGGATAGGTTAAAGTACTTAGCAAATGAGGAGGATAGGAAATTCTTGGTAACCTAAGTAACAAAAATTCTTAATCTTAATTATATGATGGAATCTTGAGCAATTGAGCATTGTGCTTGAAGTGGCACAGGGGCCGAGTAGGCTTAGATTCGCTTGATTACCAAGCAACTGTACAGGTTCCACAGGTTCCAGAACACTAGTCCTTTCTTTTTTCCCTCAATTTATGGTGGTTTTGCCCGAAAAATCAATAGTAGAAATTTTCCAAGGCGTTTCTGGTAGCCACGCTTCGCCGGTCTTGGAACCTTTTGAGCGGGGAAAGACGATTTTTTTCCCTGGGGATCCGGCTGAAAAAGTCTATTTTTTGGTCAAGGGTGCGGTTAAATTGTCCCGTGTCTATGAGTCTGGTGATGAGATTACGGTGGCCCTGTTGCGGGAAAATAGTGTGTTTGGCGTACTTTCATTAATTACGGGGCACCGTTCCGATCGCTTTTACCATGCGGTGGCCTTTACCCCGGTACAATTACTGTCCGCTCCGGTGGAGCAGATGCAAAAGGCCCTCAAGGAAAAGCCGGAGTTGGCGCTGATTATGCTCCAGGGTTTATCGTCCCGCATTTTACAAACGGAAATGATGATTGAAACCTTAGCTCACCGGGATATGGGATCGCGGCTGGTGAGTTTTTTGCTGATTCTTTGCCGGGATTTTGGAGTGCCCGATCCCCAAGGGGTGACGATCGACCTGAAATTGTCTCATCAAGCCATTGCGGAAGCGATCGGCTCTACGCGGGTGACGGTGACGCGCCTGTTGGGAGATCTGCGGGACGATCGGATGATTTCGATTCAAAAAAAGAAGATTACGGTTCATAATCCGGTGGCTCTGAGCCAGCAGTTTACTTAACCGCTAGTTCCCTATCCCTACCTCTCCTCTATGTCTCTGAATCTGCCCTCCCCTGCCCCCTTTAACCGTCGTCAAGATGGGGTGCGAATTGTCGTCGTCCTGCTGTTGTTGGTGATGATTGCGGTGGGGGCCATACCTCACTACCTGAAAGGCCAATGGTCTGCCAGTCAGCCCCCGAAGGTGGCGGGACTGAAAACACTTCAGGGGTTTGTCAAGGGTGAACTGAATCTTCCGGGCTGGGAGGTGACCGCACCAGAAGAGGTCAAGATTGGGGAGTTGCAATGGTTTCAACGCATTGTCCGGCCAAGCGCTGGTCAGAATGCCCAAGCCGCTGAAACTCAAGCTGCTGAAACTCAAACCGAAGAAACTCAAGCCGAAGAAACCCAAACCGTCTCCGAAGCGATCGTTTTGTTGCGGGGTCAAAAGGGGCCGAAAGATCGCCCCCAGGTGGAATGGACAGATCTGCGAGGAGATCAACGCTGGAAAGAAGATAAGATTTCGACCTTGCAGGTGGGGACTACCACTGCCCGCTGGTTCCGTGCTTGGTGGGAAACGGAGTCCGGCACCATTCTAACCATGGCCGTTGCCCAATGGTATGCCTGGCCGGCCCCATCGGAATCTAGCCAGCCCTGGTCTGGCCACTGGTCGAGCAATGTGTGGTTTTGGCAAGATTGGCAAAATCAATGGCAAAGGCGCAAAATGCCCTGGATGACCGCAGCGGTGTTGATTCCCATTGAACCCTTGGGAGATATTACAACGGTGGAACCCCAAGCCCGCTCGCTAGTGGAGGGGATTCAAGCTGCCCTGGGAGAACTTCTCTAATTTCTTCGTTCCTGGATAGGGCCGGGAAAATGTTAGGATTCTGCCGTGCAGTTTAAGCACCCTGACCCGGCTATTTCTTCAACGCTGATTCCTATGCGTACCCTCCTTTGTCTCCGTTTCTGGGCTACCTGTGTGGGCTTTGTCGGTGCTTTACCCTCCCCTGCTTTTGCCCAAGCTTTGTCGATTCCGCTGCCGCCCCTGAACCTCTCTCCTCCGATCGGCTTTGCTTCTAGTTCCTCCCGTGAGGCGATCTGTCCCCCCCAAACAGATGACCTCCCAACGGATACTCCTCCAACAGATACTCCTCCAACAGGTGCCCTCTCAATGGCTGATCTAGGCTATGGGGCAGAACCTGTAACCGATCCAGAGATCACGCCTACCCCATCGCCGGTTAACTCCTCCGTTGATCCCTCTCTCCAAGCCGCAGAAGCTGACCCTGAACGATCGTTAAGCTGGTGGGATTCCCTGGGGCAAGGGGCAGCCTGGCTCGATCGGAGTCAAAATCAGGTCTTGGATTCTGTGCATAGCTATGGGACGACGCTGATGGCCTATACCCAGGCGAGTCAGTGGCCAGCCCTGAACGATCGGGCTAGTTTATCTAAAGTTCCGGTGATGATGTATCACGATATTCTGCCGGAAAAAGAGGTGTTTTTTGATGTAACAATTGAGGAGTTGAAGCAACATTTTCAACTGATTAAAGATCTGGGTTTAACCCCTATTTCTCTAGGGCAATTGGTCGATCATCTCTACTTGGGAACCCCTCTCCCCCCCAAACCGATCGTTTTAACCTTTGATGATGGCTATGAGGGACATTATACCCATGTCTATCCCTTGCTCAAAGCGTATAACTATCCTGCTGTGTTTTCAATTTTTACGGATAAAGTGGATGGCAAAATTGTAGGCCGATCGACGGTGACCTGGGCACAATTAGAGGAAATGGCGGCGGATCCCCTGGTGACGATCGCGGCCCATAGCCTCAGTCATCCCCCCAATTTAACGGAGGTTCCTCCTGAGCAAATGCAACAGGAAGTCCAGGAGTCTAAACGCCGTTTAGAAGAGAAGTTAGGGGTTCCCATTCACTATTTTACCTACCCGGAAGGCCATTACAATGAGGCGGTGGCTGAGGCGGTTACCCAGGCGGGCTACCATGCGGCGTTGACCATGGATGATTGGAATGAAGGCTATGCGGGCAACTCTAAAAGTTTATTAGCGATCGATCGGTTTGGTCAGTCTCAGTTAGCGGAAATTGCCCCCACTGCTAACGGTGGTTTACAACTGCCCCCCGTGCGATTTGGGTTTGATTTTAAGAGTCCCGTGCAAGCCCCCCAATATGTGGATATTCAGGATATTTCCTTAATTTTAATTCGGGGCGGTCGTCCTATTACCATTCATGCGGATAGTCGCTACCAAGTTCAAGAAATTTTAGCCCAATCCGAAGCGATCGCTGGGGTTGATGGAGCCTTTTTCTCCTTAGAATTTTTAGATTCCAATACCTTGATTGGCCCCGTGGCTAGCCAATCTACCGGCAAATTTATTCCCGGTAATCCAGGGGAAAATCCCCTCTTAAATGGTCGCCCCCTAGTGTTGCTTAATGCCAACTCGGTTCAATTTATTCCCTTCGATGCTACCCGTCACAATACCCTGGCCGGTGTGCGTCAAGAAATGCCCGATGTAACGGATGTATTTGTGGGGGCAGCTTGGTTAGTGCGGGATGGGGAACCCCAGCCCCCGGAAGCCTTTGGGGATTTGTTTGATTTTGATGCCCCCCGCGATCGAGCCTTTTGGGGCATTAACCGAGCCGGTCAGCCGGTGGTGGGGGTGTCCCGCGAAGCGGTAGGTTCGGTACAATTAGGGGAACTCCTGGCAATTGCCGGTTTTCGGGATGCGGTCATGCTAGACTCTGGCGC
>DALYGI010000105.1:0-4829 GCA_031971595.1 Prochlorotrichaceae cyanobacterium CTOTU29312 | reverse complement strand
GGGAACTCCTGGCAATTGCCGGTTTTCGGGATGCGGTCATGCTAGACTCTGGCGCTAGTGCTTCCCTGGCCTATCAGGGGCAGTCCCTCATGGATTACATTCCCCGGCCCGTGCCCCATGTGGTGGGTTTAGTGCCCCCTGCCCACTCCCTCGGACAGGCCGATGTGGGGGCTTGTTGGATGGCTAGCCTAAACCCTGACCGGTAAATCCTCATTTTTGCATCATAAGAATTGCTGTCTATCCCCCTTTTGCCCATGACTCTGCAATATGCCTATTTCCCCGGTTGTGTAGCTCAGGGAGCCTGCCGAGAACTTTATGACTCCACCCAAGTGACGGCCCAATTGTTAGGCATTGAACTGGTGGAACTGAAAAAGGCTGCCTGTTGTGGATCGGGAACCTATAAGGAAGAGTCCCAACTGCTAGAAGATACGGTGAATGCCCGTAATATTGCCCTGGCGGAGGAACTAAACCTGCCGCTGTTGACCCATTGCAGCACCTGTCAGGGGGTTTTAGGGCGGGTGAACGATCGTTTGCAGGGATCGTCCCCGGAGTATCTCAATGAAATCAATAGCCTCTTAACCCAGGAAGGGTGTTTGCCCTATCGGGGTACTAGTCCGGTGAAACATCTGCTCTGGGCGGTGGTTGCGGATTATGGTTTGGCGGAGTTGAAGCGTCGGGTGACCCGGCCACTGCGGGGCTTAAAATGCGCGGCGTTTTATGGCTGTTACCTGCTTCGCGCCCAGGATCACCTGCCCTACGATGATCCCCACAATCCCCAATCTATGGAGCAATTGTTCCAATCCCTAGGGGGGGAGCCGGTGTTTTATGAAGGACGGACTCAGTGCTGTGGCTGGCCCCTGTCTAGCTATGCCACGGAGCAATCTTTTAATCTGGCGGGTCAGCACCTCAAAGCGGCGATCGTGGCGGAGGCGGATTGTATTGTCACCCCCTGCCCCCTCTGTCACCTTCAACTAGACTCGCGGCAGCCGGAAATTGAACAGGTGTTGGGAGATGCCCTTGGTTTGCCGATTTTACACCTGTCCCAACTGATCGGCCTGGCTCTGGGAGCGGATCCCAAGCATTTAGGCTTAAACCGTCATGTGGTGTCTACCCGATCGCTTTTGGCTAAGTTAGATCTAGCTTAAGGTGCTTTGATTTAAGTCCCCGGTTCCTCCCGATCCTCCGTGCCTGGCCGAGGCATGGTCGGTTCACTGTGCCAAGGAGCAAACCAGGGTAACAGGGCCAAACCGGGCAGGGCCGCAATCAGGGTAATCAGAAAAAACAGGGGCCAGCCCGTGGCTTCTGCCACTTTGCCCGCCGGAGCAACTAAAATATCCCGACTGACGGCCATTAAGCTGGAGAGTAGGGCGTATTGGGTGGCGGAAAAGGTGGGGTTACAGAGGCTCATTAAAAAGGCAATAAACCCGGCGGTGGCTAAACCGGTGCAGAAGTTTTCCACGTTAATGGTCAGCACCATGAAGGCGTAGTTCGGCCCCAGTTGGGACAAAATCCAGTAAGACACATTGCTGAGGGCTTGCAAGCCCCCAAAAATCCACAACGATCGGGAAATGCCAATTTGACTGAGGATCGATCCTCCCAGGAGGGTGCCGACGATCGTGGCGATCAGCCCCATGCCTCCTTTCACTGCGCCAATATCCGTTTGGGTAAAACCGAGGCCGGTGGCGGGGTTAAACCCTAAGCCGGTGTCTGGGTTCAGCAAAAAGGGGGTGGCCATGTTGTTGAGCAGGCCATCCCCATAGCGATAGAGCACGATAAAAATTAAAATCACGATCGATCGTTGCCACCCCGATCGCTGCACAAAATCCTGAAAGGGTCGCCAGACTGCATCTAGGAGGGTGGGGGGCGGCCCCTGATCGCGCTGGGGTTCGGGGGCAAAGAGGGTAACGCCGATATTCAACAGCATCAGCCCCCCTAGACAGAGGTAGGTGACGGGCCAGGAGAGACGATCGGCCAGGATAAAGGCCAGGGAACCCGTTAAAATCAGGGCGATGCGGTAACCCAAGACGAAGACTCCGATCCCGGCCCCCATTTCCGCTTCTTCCAGCACATCACTGCGGTAGGCATCCGCCACAATGTCTTGGGTAGCGCTCAAAAAGGCGATCAGCACCGCATTCACCGCTAGGGCCTGTAGGGCTTGGGTGGGTTGCTGAAAAAACATCAGGCCGATCGCCGCCGCCAGGAGGAACTGCATCAGCGCCAACCACGATCGCCGCCGTCCTAGGGTTTGGGACAAAACGGGCGGGGCATAGCGATCCACCAGGGGAGCCCACAAAAATTTGAGGGAATAGGGCAAACTGACCAAACTAAACAGCCCAATGGAGCCCAGATCCACCTTCGCCTCAGTCATCCAGGCTTGGAGGGTTTGGCTAGAGAGGAACAGCGGCAGCCCAGACGATAGACCCAACAGCAGCAGGGCCACCATTTTCCGACTGGCAAAAACAGTAAAAAACGATCGATTCACAGCGACTGGCCTTAGCTATTGCCCGAACTGAAGTTGTTGTAAAAACTCTGGGGCCGATTCAATGCCCAAGCGTCCCGCTAAACTGGGGGTCAAGGGCAGTAAAGTCGCCAACATTAAAAATAAGAGGAGAAGGGCTAACGCGGCGCGGGTATCATCCGGCTCCGTGAGTTCTTCCAAGCTGGGGCGTTCCGGCTGGCGTTGCAGAAAGGCCACCAGAATTGTCCAGTACAGGGCTACCGGATTGGCAAAGGAGAGAATAGCCAAGATGATTAAGGCGACGATCGTAATGCGTCCGGCAGTTTTGCGCCCGTAGATGGCTTGAACAATGCGCCCCCCGTCTAGCTGTCCCGCAGGCACCACATTTAAAGCCGTAATCACCAAACCCAACCACCCCGCCACAAACAGGGGATGCAACACCACGATCGGCTCATGAATGCCTTGCCCCAGGGTCGCCCTGGCTAACGTTCCCACTAAAATCGAGCCTTGGAAAAAAGGCGTGGGTAAAGCAATGCCGGAGGCTCCCGCAGGCAACAGTAGCCCCAAAATCAGACAGCCAATGGACAGAATCCCCCCCACCGCTGGCCCCGCAAAGGCAATATCAAACAACACCGATCGATTGGGTAGGAGGCTTTCAAAGCGGGTAATGGCCCCAAAAGAGCCCAATTGCCAAGCAGGAATAAAAAACGGCCAACTGAGGCGCACCTGATGGCGACGGGCCATCCACCAATGCCCCAACTCATGGCTCAACAAAATCAACAGTACCCCTAAACCAATGGGCAGGGTCATGGGCAACTGATCCGGGTTGACAAAGAGATCAAAGCCGTACTGAATCCCCCCCCGCTCAAAACAGGTCAGTATCGTAGCGATCGCTAAAACCACGGTGAGGACTTTGACCAGAGGAGTGAGGGGTTTGGGGTCATTGTCACGGGGAAGAACAATAATCACCGGCTTTTCTTCGGGACTTTCCACTAAAAATAAACGATAGCGATCGGGGAGGCGCTGATCCAGCAAGTCCGAGAGGCGTTTTTGAACCGGTTGGGGTTCACCGCGCAAATTGCCCTTAAAAATAGCCCCCTGTTGATAGGGAATGGTTTCCACCGCAAAAAACGTATCCACCCCAAAAATACCCTTAATTAACTCCAAATCTGTAGGGGGGATGGGGTTAAACAGGGGCGGCAGTTCCATGTCAGGCTTAATCGGCGTTGCTGGGGGCACTGGTGAGCCCTCCGTCACCTGACCCGTTTGAGGTTTAGCCTCTTGAGCTTTCGCCTCCTCTTCCGCCGCCTTCATCATTTGGGCAATTCGATCGCGGGTAATGGGATCCTCTCCTAACATCCGCAACCGACGGCCCAGGTAGATATAAATGCCCGTAGAGATCAAAAAGAGAAAGAGGGTTGCCGTAAAATCCACATAAATCCCAAAGGCAAACAGCCCAAAAAACAATAACCAGGGAGCCATCAGCACCAAGGACTGCAACCAGGCTAAGAGTCCGAATTGCCCATACTTGCGGGAGCGCACATAGCCCCACACCACAATCCCCAGGGCAACGAAGCTAATTAAAAAAGTGGTTGCGTTTTCCATTGCCATCCCAGTTATGCCATCCCAGTAATAATGTGGATCAACGAGTGAATCGAGTGAAGATCGCCCTATTGCTCTGTGATTATACCCTAGGGATGGAAACGTAAAGATTTTGAACAGGAACGGACTAGGCAACTGTTCCTAGGCTACTATGCATAAGTAGAAATACATCAATGGAAATACGGAATCATGGCTGGTCGGGACACCCAATCCTATAATCTGTTATCGGATCGTGAATTAGAAATTGTGGAACTGGTAGCCGCAGGGCTGACGAACGAAAAAATTGCCGATCGCTTGGAGATTAGCAAGCGCACTGTGGATAACCACGTTAGCAATATTCTCAATAAAACCCACACGAATAACCGGGTCGAACTGGTGCGCTGGGCGTTGCAATGGGGAAAGGTCTGTTTAGATCAGGTGAACTGTTGTGTCCTGCCCGCTGACTCTTTCAGCCCCCTGGAGGACTAGAGGCACTGTTTAAGCTGTCATGTCTTAAGCTGTCACTCTAAGTTCTTACTCAAGTTGTTCTCTAAGGATCGTGCATTAAATAAACTGGAAAGTTCAGGACTAAACCACAAAGGCACAAAGAACACAAAGTTATTCCTGTGGGGCTTCTGTGTCTTTATCGTGAAATTCCAGGTTATAAAGTCCGCATTCCTAAGCTATCGCTCTACGCTCTCAAAACCCTGCGCTTCTGTACTGTCCACTTTATCATTTTTATGAGCCCCCTCCAATTTCCCCTGACCTTAGAATTTCAGCAGATGCCCCT
>DALYGI010000104.1:4023-11383 GCA_031971595.1 Prochlorotrichaceae cyanobacterium CTOTU29312 | reverse complement strand
ACTCATTAACAATTGGAGATCCTTTCCATGCTCTGAATGCATATCCATATACATAGTCTTTCCAAACACGAAGATTGTCCTTATTATCAGTTTGAAAAGAAACAGGGCGCTTAGGTACAACAAACTCAAACTCCATGCTCTTCCCTTTTTTACCATTTTATCTATTCTTAGCACCGATCGCACCGATCTCCCAGTAGCTTAGTACCAGGAGATCCAAATCAAGAGCGCTTATGCCTTGGCTGCTTCTTCAGCTTTAGCTTCAGCGCTGTGGCCATTGCCATTAGAACCACCCCAGGGCTGGCTGGCCATGTAGTGGTACAGTTCCCAACGGCTGTGCAGATCCAATTCCGCTTCCTCTAACAACTTGCGGGCTTCCTCCGGCTTGCTGCGGGTGAGCATAGAAAAGCGGTTTTCCCGATAGATTGCGTCGGCGAGGTGCCCTTTGGGGGCGCGGGAATCCAGTTGCAGGGGGTTCTGACCCACTTCGGCCCGGCGCGGATCGTAGCGGTACAGTAACCACCGTCCGGTTTCTACGTTCAGCTTCTGTTGCCCCATGCCTTTGGCCATGTCGATGCCGTGGGCAATACAGTGGGAGTACGCCAAAATCAACGAGGGACCGGGGTAAGATTCCGCTTCCATGAAGACCCGCAGGGTGTGTTCGTCCCGTGCGCCCATGGCGACGCTGGCCACGTAGGCGTTGCGGTAGGTCATGGCCATTAAGCCCAGGTCTTTCTTCCCGGCGGGTTTACCACCAGCGGCGAACTTGGCGATCGCTCCTTTGGGGGTGGATTTGGACATTTGACCGCCAGTGTTGGAGTACACTTCCGTGTCGAGGACGAGGATGTTGACGTTGCGACCACTGGCCAGGACGTGATCTAGGCCGCCGTAGCCGATGTCGTAGGCCCAGCCGTCGCCGCCAATAATCCAGACGCTCTTCTTCACCAGGTAGTCTGCAACGGAGATCAGGTTTTGCAGTTGGGATTTGAGGGTGTCGGTGGCACCGTCTAGGGCTTGGTGCAGGTGGTGTTTGAGTTGGGCGACCCGCTGCCGCTGCTCGGCAATGTCCGCTTCATTGACCTGCTCGGCGTTGAGGATCCCGCTGGCTAGATCGGGGGGAACGATCGCTCTGTCGTGGATCTGCACTTCCGCCAAGGCCATCAGTAATTCCTGGGCAAAGAGGGTGTGCTGATCGATGCTGAGCCGGAAGCCAAACCCAAATTCGGCGTTGTCTTCAAATAAGGAGTTCGACCAAGCGGGGCCGCGACCGTCGGCGTTGACCGTCCAGGGGGTGGTGGGCAGGTTGCCGCCGTAGATGGAGGAACAGCCCGTGGCATTGGCCACTAACATCCGATCGCCAAAGAGTTGACTGACGAGCTTGACGTAGGGGGTTTCGCCACAGCCCGCACAGGCTCCCGAAAATTCAAAGAGGGGTTCCTGCATTTGCTGATGGGCAATCTTCCGCAGATCTAACTGGGAACGATCGGGGTTGGGCAGTTCCAGGAAGAAGTCCCAATTGGTGCGCTCCTGTTCCCGCAGGGGCAGTTGGGGCTCCATGTTAATGGCCCGTTTGCGGGGTTCGGATTTGTTCTTGGCGGGGCAAATGTCCACACAGAGGGCACAGCCGGTGCAGTCTTCGGCGGCCACCTGAATGGTGAATTTTTGCCCGGTGGCTTTCCAGTCGTGATCGCGGGCATCGGTAGATTTAAAGGTACTGGGGGCACTGCTGAGTAAACCGGGTTCGTAGACTTTGCCCCGAATCACCCCGTGGGGACAGACCATGACGCACTTGCCACACTGTACACAGACATCGGGATCCCAAACGGGAATTTCTGTGCCCACATTGCGCTTTTCAAATTTAGTGGTGCCAGTGGGGAAGGTACCGTCACAGGGGAGGGCGCTTACTGGCAGATCATCCCCCCGTCGGGTGGCAATGGCTCCTAACACATCCCGGACAAAGGCGGGGGCGTTAGCCCAAGGGCTGGGGTCGGTTTCGACGGGAGGTTGCACCGCGCCAATGGGGACTTCGTAGAGATGGGCTAGGGTACTCTCCACCGCTTCGATGTTCATCCGCACAATGTCTTCCCCTTTTTTGCCGTAGGTCTTGCGGATGGCTTTGTTAATCTGCTCGATCGCTTCTTCACGGGGCAAAACGCCGGAGAGGGCAAAGAAACAGGTTTGCATGACGGTGTTGATGCGGCTCCCCATGCCCGCTTCTTTGGCCACGGCGGAGGCATTGATGCAATACACCTTGAGTTGTTTGTCCACAATTTGCTGTTGCAAGGAGGTGGGCAGACGCATCCAGGTTTCTTCAGGATCGTAGGGGCTATTGACTAAAAAGGTGGAGCCGGGGACGGCGGCTTCCAGGAGGTTGAATTGGGTGACAAATTCCCACTGGTGACAGGCGGTGAAGTTGGCACGGGTAATTAAATAGGTGGAGCGAATGGGGTCGGGGCCAAACCGGAGGTGGGAAACGGTGACGGATCCGGATTTTTTGGAGTCGTAGACAAAATAGCCCTGGGCGTAGTTGTCCGTTTCTTCGCCGATAATTTTAATGGAGTTTTTGTTGGCTCCCACGGTGCCATCGGAGCCTAAGCCGTAGAACACGGCCCGCACCACGCTGTCCGGTTCGGTGGAGAAGTTGGGGTCGTAGTCGAGGGAGGTACGGGTTACGTCGTCCACAATCCCTACGGTGAAGTGGTTTTGGGGTTCCGCTTTGAGTAAATTATCAAATACTGCCTTGACCATGGCGGGGGTAAATTCCTTGGAGGAGAGACCATAGCGCCCGCCGACCACCTTGGGTACCCGAATGGTTTTATGCTCCAGTTCCAGGGGGGCATCATTCAGTTCTGGCTTATCCTCCACGGGCAGTTGCACCGGGGGCGCAGCGGGAGCCCAGTGGGATTCGCCCAGTTCGTACACCGCATTCACCACATCCAGGTACAACGGCTCTCCGGCGCTGCCGGGTTCCTTGGTGCGATCGAGTACGGCGATCGCTTTGACGGTTTTAGGAATGGCGGCAATAAAGCGATAAATATCGAAGGGGCGATACATCCGCACTTTGAGGATGCCGACCTTTTCCCCTTGCTGCATTAAATAGTCCACCGTTTCGTGGGCGGTTTCACAGCCAGAGCCCATCAAGATCACAAGGCGCTCCGCATCACTGGCTCCGTGGTATTCATAGAGCCCATAGCGCCGCCCTGTCAGTTGGGCAAACTCATCCATGGCTTCTTGCAGGGCATCCGCACAGGCAAAGTAAAAGGGATTCACCGTTTCCCGCGCTTGGAAGTAGACATCGGGGTTTTGGGCGGTTCCCCGCAACACGGGCCGATCGGGGGTGAGGGCGCGGTGGCGATGGGCGAGGATCCACTCATCCTTAATCAGCGATCGTTGCACCTCTGGGGACACCACTTCGATTTTCTGGACTTCGTGGGAGGTTCTAAAGCCATCAAAAAAGTGGAGGAACGGAATCCGAGAGGCAAAACTGGCACGGGTGGCGATCGTCACAAAGTCGTGAGCTTCCTGGACGGAATTGGAGCAAAGGAGTCCACAGCCGGTCATGCGGGCCGCCATCACATCACTATGATCCCCAAAAATTGAGAGCCCCTGGGCCGCAAGGGAACGGGCTGCAACGTGGATCACCGAGGGCGTTAGCTCCCCGGCAATTTTGTAAAGATTGGGCAGCATCAGCATTAAGCCCTGGGAAGCGGTAAAGGTGGTGGTTAAAGACCCCGCCTGCAAGGCCCCATGGACGGCTCCGGCGGCTCCGCCTTCACTTTGCATTTCCACCACGGAGGGCACGGTTCCCCAGAGGTTAGCTTGGCCCGTGGAAGCCCAGGCATCCGCCCACTCTCCCATGGGGGACGAGGGCGTAATGGGATAAATGGCCACAACTTCACTGAGCGGATAGGCGGCCTTCGCTGCGGCCTCATTGCCATCGATCGTTGCAAACTCTTTCGTGATCGGGGTGATTGTTTCTGTATTACTCATGGTTGCCCTCATCCGAGACGGTAACTGACTGGCTTAGGTCTGATTCGGCAAGAACAGAAGCAACAGAACTAAATAATTTCTGAACCAATTTCTTTAACAATGTTTTAAACATTCTTTAAAAAGATTGAAAACAATGTTTTAAGAATTTTTGCTCAAGAATTTTCAGATCGTCTGTGAAAACTCACTGCACCCTGCCGATCGAAGCAGTTAATGGCAATCCTAAGGGCAAGGGAGGACGAAAACCTGGTTTTTCCAAATGACTTAACCAATGGCTTAAGTTTCTTAAATTTATGTTGCTTTTATGTTGCTTTTATGTTGCTAATGTTGAAATATGTTGAAATATATTTATGTTGTCTTTATATAATCTTTATATTGCTGGGTTGATCAAGCCTAAGTATTGAGCCTAAGTATTGAGCCCGCATTGAGCCCGCATTGAACCCGCAGTAACTCATTCACCTGTTCAGCGGGTAAGGGTTTATGAAAAAAGAACCCCTGGGCACAGTCACAGTGAATGGATTTTAAGAATTCCACCTGGGTGGCATTTTCTACTCCTTCCGCAATGAGTTTTAACCCCAAGGCCTGACCTAAGGAAACGATCGAGGAGAGGATGTGGGGGGCTTTTGTATTCCGGGACAAATCCCGCAGAAAAGATTGATCAATTTTCAGGGTATTGAGGGGTAAAAATTGTAACCGACTCAGGGAAGAATGGCCCGTACCAAAATCATCAATGGACAAATGAATCCCCAGTTGTTTTAATTCCTTCATCACCGCCTGGGTGTAGTCAAAATCTTCAATGGCAGCGGATTCCGTAATTTCTAATTCTAAACCATCGGGATCGAGGTGGGTTTCTTGCAGAATCTGAGCGATCGTTTCGATTAAGCGAGACTGACGAAATTGTTTAGGGGAAAGATTGACCCCCATGCGGATATTTCTCACCAGTCCTTGCCATTTTCTGACCTGCTGGCAGGCCTGACGCAGAACCCACTCCCCAATGGGAATAATTAAACACGAAGATTCTGCGAGGGGAATAAAAATACCGGGAGAGGTAAACCCAGAATCCGCACTATTCCAGCGAATTAACGCCTCAACACCAACAATCTTTTGGGTGTGAATATTCACCTGAGGTTGATAATACAAAACAAATTCCTGACGATCGAGGGCAAACCTTAACTTCCGCTCGATCGCTAAACTTTCGGGGGATTGGCTGGCAATCGTCCGATCGTAAACTTGATAATTATTCCGTCCAAAAGATTTGGCTCGATACAGGGCTAAGTCTGCATTTTTAATGAGAGATTCCGCATCAGGACTATCTTCTCCGTAAATTGCAATACCAATACTGGCGAAAATAAACAACTCGTGACCATGTAAATTAAAGGGCGGCTCTAGGGCACTGAGAATGGACGCTGCTTCCTTGGTGGCTTGGGCTAAACGATTGATGTGGGGAATTAAGAGGGTAAATTCATCTCCGCCCCACCGAGAAAAGACCGTATGGGGATGGATCGTTTCCTTAATGCGTTGGGCCACTTCCCGTAATAACTCATCTCCGATCGTATGACCCAAGGTGTCATTAATGCCCTTGAACTGATCCAGATCTAAAAACATTACCACCAAAAGAGGAGGATTCGGGGTATGATCCCGCCGTACCTCTTTTAAAGCCAGTGCTAATTTTTCATCAAAGGAAGCTCGATTGGGTAACCCGGTGAGGAGATCATGGGAAGCTCGATAGCGAATCACCTCTTCCGTTTGTTGTCGTTGAATAGCCCCTCCTAAACTCGCGGCCAGGGCAAACAAAATCGATTCTTCATGGGCAGACCATTGCCGTTCGTGAGTACAATCATGGAATGCAATAAATCCCCAACATTGTCGTCCTAAACGAATGGGAACCATGATCACCGCCTGCACCTGATCCCGTCCTAATAGGGTTTGTTCCGAAATACTGAGATGACTTCGTACCCCTTGAATACACTGTCCCGCCTGGAGGGCTTGGTACCAATGTTGTACCCCAAAAGTGCTATAGGATTGGACTTGATTCCCCAGAATGGGCAGGAGCGATCGAATGCCAGGTTTCGTCCATTCTTGGCGTAAACGCATGGTAATTTCCGCCGTATTCGGATGGGGGTAATTTTCATAAATCACAACCCGATCCACATCCGCTGCTTCCCCAATAATTTTAAGGGCTTGGGCGAAGGCAAGCTCGTAGTCTAATTCTGTTAGAGCAGGGCCAAGGGATCCTTAGAATTGCAGATCTCCGCAAATTCTTGATCCGTCAGGTTAGAAACCGCATAGTAGGTGGCTTCTGCCAGATCCCCAAATTCAACAAAATCTCCATGTTTTAAGTCCCGGGCAGAGCAACGTTGACCATTGACAAAAATGCCATTGGTGCTTTTTTTTCCCGTAAAACTACCATCAATAATTCTAAAAAAGTATCGTTCCTGATCTAGTTCAGTAACCCGCAGTAACATGGCGTGTTGGCGGGAGACAGACTTCGATCGCAGGTAGATGGCGTTCTTGGGATCCCGTCCAATGGAGTAGGTTGCTGCTTCCAGATAAATGACACGAATTCCTTCGGGGTCTTTTACAGACAGCAGATGACGAACCTTTTTACGTTCCTGCTCTAGCATGAAAGGGAGCTACGGTTAAAAGGAATAGAACGGTGAACTAGATTCTAGGGTATACCAAAAGTTCAGTATACCAACAATTGGCCCTGGGATTGCCCCGCTGATGATGAGGATAGGTTTATCCTTCCTATTATGCCATGGTCAGAATCGTTTTCCCCTGGAGGGTCTGGCCGTGGGGCGAATCCGTCAGGGTTAAGAATCCGTTATGCTCATCTAGAGTAGACGATCGGTCTAGGGATGGCCTGTGATCCACGCCTGGCCATCGATCAATCTATTAGCTATTCTTAGAAAAAAAGTCCCTAAAGTCGATCGATTTCCTGGGCGATGGTGGGTAATTTAGCTTGGGCTTGCCCTTGAAAACGGTTGTAATTGCAATAGATACTGAGGGGAGTTGATAGGACACGGGAGAGGAATACTCCTGCGGTTAATTTCCGGTTCAGAATCGCTAAAAGTAGGGGAGGAATTTCACGAATAAGCCATCGAGTCAAGAGGTAAGCCTGATAGGATAGCTGAGGTTTTGCCATGAGATCAACCCCATGAAGATCATGAAGATAACGGTTCGATCGTCCATAGCGTTGCCATTGTTGGGCTAATTCCTTTAAATTCGATCGATGCCGGTGTAAGACTAAAGCCTGGGGAACAAACACATAGTGATGGGCATTTTCTTTAAGCGCTCGCCAACAGAAAACCGCATCCCCTCCCGTGGTTAAATAGGGATTAAACAGCCCCACTTCTGCAAAAAGCGATCGTCTTAC
>DALYGI010000104.1:0-3923 GCA_031971595.1 Prochlorotrichaceae cyanobacterium CTOTU29312 | reverse complement strand
TACATAAACGATCGGCCTCAGGGACGCGGCGCTCAGTTCCTTCTTGCTGTTGCTAGTGTAGCAGTTAAAATCCCTAAAACTTATGCTATAGTAAGGAACGGTTGCGGGTGTAATTCAGTGGTAGAATGTCAGCTTCCCAAGCTGAACGTCGTGGGTTCGAGTCCCATCGCCCGCTTATGGATAGTCTAGTCGCTGAGTTCCCTGACTTGAACAAAGCTGAATGGGTTGAGATAGTTCCTGAGCGGTTCCCTGAGAAAGACCGAAAAGGTCTTCAGGTGGGCCGTTGTACCCTCTATTCGGGTAAGCTGTAGCATTATGTCAATTGATGCCGCACTACAGAACCGAATTGTCTCCTTCATCTGGTCAATAGCTGACGATTGCCTGAGAGATGTGTATGTCCGGGGCAAATATCGGGATGTGATCCTACCGATGTTTGTCTTACGTCGGTTAGATTGTCTGTTGGAGGCTACGAAGGAGGATGTGCTAGAAGAAGTCCGCTTCCAGCGAGAGGAAGCGAAGTTCACAACCCTAGATTCTGATGCCTTACAAGAGGTATTGGGCTATGTGTTCTATAACATTTCGGAGTGGACGCTGACCAAGCTGGCGAAGACGGCAACCAATAACCGCCAAATCCTTGAGGAGAATTTCAAAGCCTATCTGGATGGGTTTAGCGACAACGTGAAGGAGATCATCCAGCGGTTCGACTTGAGAAACCAGATCCGCAAGATGGTTGGGGCGGATCTATTGCTGGATGTGTTGGAGAAATTCACATCGCCTTACATCAACCTCAGCCCGAATGAAGCCACCGATCCCGATGGGCGAAAGTTGCCCGGTTTGAGCAACCTAGGCATGGGCTATGTGTTTGAGGAATTGATCCGCAAGTTCAACGAAGAGAACAACGAGGAAGCGGGGGAACACTTCACCCCCCGTGAGGTGATCAAGCTGATGACCCATCTGTTGTTTATCCCGGTGAAGGATCAGTTGCCCCCGGTGTTGACAATCTATGACGGGGCTTGCGGGTCGGGTGGAATGCTGACGGAATCTCAGGATTTCATTGCCGATGGAGAAGGGGCGATCGCCTCCAACTCTGCGGTGTATCTGTATGGCAAGGAGGTGAATGGGGAAACCTATGCCATCTGTAAGTCAGACATGATGATCAAGGGGAACAACCCAGAGAACATCAAGTTTGGCTCTACCCTGTCTACGGATGAGTTTGCGGGGATGAAGTTTGACTTCATGCTCTCGAATCCGCCCTATGGCAAGTCTTACAAATCTGAGCAGAAGTTCATCCTGGATGGTAAGGATATTCTCGATCCGCGTTTCCAGGTGGAATTGAAGGATTTTAAGGGCAATGTAGAAACCGTGGGGGCAACGCCGCGATCGTCGGATGGGCAATTGCTGTTCCTGATGGATATGGTCAGCAAGATGAAGCCGTTGAGCGCTAGTCCGTTGGGAACGCGGATTGCCTCGGTTCATAATGGCTCGTCGCTGTTTACGGGGGATGCGGGCAGTGGGGAGAGCAACATCCGCCGATACATCATTGAGAATGACTGGCTAGAGGCGATCATCCAGTTGCCCAATAATATGTTCTACAACACGGGCATCACGACCTATATCTGGGTGTTGTCGAATAGCAAAGCCCCTCACCGCAAAGGCAAGGTGCAATTGATTGATGCGTCGGAGCTTTATCAGAAGCTACGGAAGAATTTAGGGGCGAAAAATTGCGAGTTTTCGTCTGAGCATATTGAGCAGATCACCCAGATTTATCTAGAGATGCAGCCCACCCTGCGGGGAGAGCAAAGCCCTACGCCCCCAGCCCCTCTCCCAGAGGGCGAGGGGAGCATAGTTAAGTCTAAGGTGTTTGATAATGCGGATTTCGGCTACTACAAGGTGACGATCGAGCGTCCGTTGCGGTTGGCGGCTCAGTTTAGCGAGGAACGGTTGGAGGCGTTGCGGTTTGTGCCTTCGTTGCGGGATGTGATGGGGCAGGTGTATGAGCAATGGGGCGATCGTGTCTACACGGAGCTATCGACCTTACAGCCGGACATCCTCAAAGCATTGGAAAAGGAAGACATCGAACTGGCGAAGAAACAGCGAGATGTGTTGTTTTCTCCGAAGGCATGGAAGAGCCAGCAGCAGTTGCTTCAGGTGGGCAAGGCGTTGATGGAAACTGTAGGGCAAGACCTGTGGATGGATTTCAACGAGTTTTCGGTCAAGGTGGATGCGGTGCTGAAGGCGCAAAAAATTAAGCTGTCTGCTAGTGAGAAGAAGCAAATCCTGGATGCGGTGAGTTGGCGGGATGAGGCGGCGGCAAAGGTCATCAAAACGGTTCACAAGCTGAAGGATGAAGCATTGGCGGATCTGTTGGGGTCGTTAGATACCAGCGAGGAACACCTACAGGATTTTGGCTATTGGCCGGGGAAGAAGTCGGGGCAGTGGATTGAGTATGAAACCGACAGTGAGCTAAGGGATACGGAGAATATCCCGTTGAATTATGCCCCATCTTCCAGTGATAGCAGAGGGGAGCAAGTGATCCACGCATACTTTTTGCGAGAGGTGCGTCCCCATGTGGTAGATGCCTGGATTGCGCTGGATAAAACCCAGATTGGCTATGAAATCAGCTTTAACAAGTATTTTTATCAACACAAGCCGCTACGATCGCTCGAAGAAGTGACGGCGGAAATTTTGCAGCTAGAGCAGGAAACGGAGGGGTTGTTGAAGCGGTTGGTTAACTTTGGGGCATTGGGGCGCTTGGACAGTGCGACGGATTGACCTGGGAATGAAGATAAAAGCACCCTACTGGAGAGCCTGATCGAAGATCTGGATTAATACGAGGGATGGTCTTCTCTGGTCTGAGTGCTTGCCTTATTATCGAAAAGAGGGTGATTTTGATAATATAAGTTGAAATCTCTGCCAGTATTAACGAAATCGATAATAACGATCGTTTTTGGGAGTCTTATTATCGAAAGAGGGGGGGGGGCGATAATATAGGTTTAGAAAACCTGGAAGCGAGCATACTCATGGAGCTTACACGAGCGGGCCGGTACATCACACAGGTGGAGGGATATAGCGCTTTTTCCTATGCGCCCTATTTACAAGTGTTTGGGGAGAATTAGATAGAATAGGAAGCAGATACCCCAAACGGAGGTCAGGCAATGATGCAGAGTATCACCATTCCAGTAGATTCTGAAGTACAGCAAGCCTTTGAGCAGGCTAGTGAAGCCGAGCGTCAGGAGCTTGGGATGTTGCTCAGTCTGTTTTTTAAGGAGGGCTGGGCGAAGAAGAATATTGTGGAGACGATCGCTAATCGCACCCAAGAGCGAGGTGTAACGCCGGAGATTCTGGATGAGATTTTGACCAATCGAGTACCTGATCTATCCATAAACCACAATTCTGAGCTACAGACACGCCTAATGGCAAAACTCCTCCAGTCAAAGATTGCAGCCCGTCCGACGGGTTTGTGTGCAGGAGATTTTGTGGTTCCAGAAGATTTTGATCAGCCATTGACCGATGAAATTCTGGATGCCTTTGAAGGGAAATGAACTTACTATTAGATACTCATATTTTCCTGTGGTTGATCACAGAGAATCCACGATTAGATGAGACTGTGAAAGTAATGATCGAACAGCCCGAAAATACTGTGTTTTTGAGTGTTGCTTCTGTTTGGGAATGTGTGATTAAGCAGCAGTTAGGCAAGTTACTGCTACCTAGTGCTGCGGCAACTTATCTATCGCAACAACGGGAAAGACACTTTATTGACAGTTTGAATATTAATGAAGCCAGCGTGAGCCAACTCAGCCAACTTCCGATGCTACATCGTGATCCCTTTGATCGGATTTTGATAGCTCAGGCGTTGCATTATGGTTTGACGCTGGTAACAGTAGATGCTGCCATCAAGCAATATGCTGTTCCGATGTTGTCTT
>DALYGI010000103.1:0-11385 GCA_031971595.1 Prochlorotrichaceae cyanobacterium CTOTU29312 | reverse complement strand
ATCATTCCGTCTGAAGCGTAAGCCTTAGTTTAACCTTATGAAAACGTTTACCGCTGTTATTGAGAAAGACTTTGATACATCCCTATATGTAGGGTATGTTCCAGGTTTTCCTGGAGCACATTCCCAAGGAGAAACTTTAGATGAACTGTATACGAACCTCTGTGAGGTAATCGAAATGCTTTTGGAAGATGAGAATCTGGCTTTCGATACAGAATTTGTTGGCACTCAGCAAATTGTGATTGCATAGATTATGAGTAATATCCCAGTCTTAAAGCCTCAAGAGATTATTCGTATATTGGAAAATCTTGGATTTGTAGAAGTCCGACAGAAAGGGTCGCACAAGCAATTTCGTCATGAAGATGGTCGGGGAACAACTGTTCCATTTCACAAAGGTCGAGATATTTCTCCCAGATTACTACGGCAGATTGCGAGTGATGTAAAGTTAACTGTGGAAGAGTTTTTAGAATCGCAATGAGCAATGAGATCTCCAGCAAAAAAACGATCGTAGGTTAGTCAATGTTTACAGAGCGATCGTTACTTTATATGGCAAAACGATCGTTATTCTACTGCAAGGCTTTAGGGCGATCGTCTCGCCGTAGGTTTATGATGGTTTAAGAGCGATCGTTTTTGGGGTATGGATGACAGGCGATCGTTCTCGCCGTGGCGAAAATCCTTCAACACTAACATTAGTCACTGAGGTAGAAGTTTGACTGCCATTGTTAAGCGACTAATGCCTTACCTTGGTCTGGTTGGTATTGCACCGAGATCCCCGGTTTCTCTAGTCTTCGTTGTTCAATCTTGGCTTTGAATCGAGAAGAAACCGGGGATCTAAGACTAAAAGCGATCGTTTTGATCCCCGGTTTCTTCTCCAACGTAGTCCAACAATCTCTGAATAAAACCAACAGAAACCGGGGATCTAGACACAAACTCCTCTCTTACTGACCTGCACAATATGGAGATATGGGGATGGCGCAGTTCCCCTAATTGAGCTAGAAACTTAGCTAGAATTTGCGCTTTTCTGTCTAAAATTCCAGATCTAGGGTTTTCAAAAACGTTAAAAGCCGATCGTAAATTGCTTTGACCCCTCCTGACACATTAGACTCCAGATTGAGGGGTAATACCGGATCATGAAGGGAAAGCCGGAGCAGAAACCAACCCTGTTCTTGGGGGGCAGAGCAGATGACCCGAACCCCTTCATAATTGTTAGGGGCGATCGTCCAGTCCACTTGAGTTTCTACAAAGGTTTTCAAGTCTTCAATCACCTGATTGCCGTAGGTCTGAAAGTCCTCTGCTTTAATTTTTAGGCGAATTTCTTGGCTTTCCTGGGGCTCTTTTAAGGGGGCGATTAAATCCGTTAAGGTTTTACCCGATCGTTTACATTTGGCGAGTTCAACTAAGAGCTTACTCACCAAATAAGCCCCATCGTCCAAAAAGTAATTTTCCCGCATTGCCCCATGACCAGAGGTTTCGATCGCTAACCACGATTCTTCCCCCGTTTCATTGAGGCGCATCGACTCAGTAATTACATTTTTATAGCCTCGCTTAAAGCGGTGATGTTTCCCCCCTAGGTCTTCAATAAACGTGGTCAACCCCTCTGAGGTAATGGAATCCGTCACGATCGTGGAGCCGGGGTGTTCCGCCAAAACGATCGCAGAAATCAGGGCAATTAAACGATTGCGGTTTAACTCCTGACCTCGGTGATCCACCGCCGCCGATCGATCCACATCCGTATCAAAAATGATGCCAAAGTCCGCCTGGTGGGTCAGTACCGCCTGACAAATGGCTGCCATGGCTGCCCCATCTTCGGGATTGGGGACATGGTTGGGAAAGTGTCCATCCGGGTCTAAAAACTGACTGCCGGTGGTATCTGCCCCCAGGGGTTCCAGAACCTTACTGGCAAAAAAGCCCCCTGCCCCGTTGCCCGCATCCACAACGATTTTCAGTCCTTTTAAAGGATGGGGATCGATCGTATCCCTAGATGCTTCATTAGCCCCTTCACTGGCCGCCACTTGAGTACGAATGTATTGCACCAACTGATCCGCGTAAACAGACATGAAATCCCTGGATTCGATCGTTCCCACCACTTCCCCACTGACTCCACTCACTTCCCCCGCTGCTAAGGCTAAAATCTCCGTAATATCTCCCTTGCCTAAGCCCCCCTGAGGGGTAAAAAACTTGAGTCCGTTGCGGTTAAAGGGCAGATGACTGGCGGTGAGCATAATGCCCGCATCACAGTCAAATCCAGGGGTGACCGTACTCATAAACATGGCGGGGGTGGAAGCCATACCAAAATCGTAGACCGTGATCCCCAGGGAAGCCAAGCCTCGCATCACTTCCCCCATTAACACCGGCCCGGACAGCCGACTATCTCGCCCCACACTGACTCGCAGATCCGCCCCGGCTTTGCCCACGCGAGTGGACAACCAAGACCCAAAGGCTTGACCCAAGCGCAACGCCACCTCCGGGGAGAGGTTAACCGGCTCATCCGCAACCCCTTCCAGGGCTACCCCACGGATGTCTGACCCATTTTGCAGTTTCTTCCAGTTAAAATCCTGTGTCATAGCCTTTGTTCAAGATAAGTTGAAAATGTGGATGTAGTCCTTTCGTGGGCGTGGTTTTAGACCGGGACAAGTCTATCATGGAAAACCTGATTGCCCCCGTGTCCGCCCTCAGATGACGGTATGATGAACCCAACAACAGTGGAACAACTAACGGAACAGCGAAGGGTATGGATCGGGTTTTTGTAACAGGGGGCACAGGCTTTGTGGGGGCAAATGTGGTTCGCCTCCTCCTCGCTGAGGGATACCAGGTTCGGGCTTTAGTCCGCCCCCAGAGTGTGCGGCACAATCTTCAGGATCTCCCGATCGAAATTGTAGAAGGGGATTTACAACGTCCTCAGTTGGCTGAGCAGATGAAGGGATGTCGGTATTGTTTCCATCTGGCGGCTCACTATTCCCTCTGGCGGCGCGATCGAGGGCAGTTGTATCTGTCTAATGTGTTGGGCACTCGCCATCTTCTTCAGGCCGCCCAGACAGCAGGGGTGGAGCGCACGGTATACACCAGTTCTGTGGCCGCGATCGGCACCAGTGGCAACGATCGTCCGGTGGATGAAACCCACCAATCGCCGCCGGAGGAGTTAATTGGAGACTATAAGAAATCCAAATATTGGGCGGAGCAGGAAGCCCTGAAAGCGGCCCAGGCAGGGCAAGATGTGGTTATTGTGAACCCAACGGCCCCCATTGGCCCTTGGGACATTAAGCCTACCCCCACGGGGGATATTATTCTGCGATTTTTGCAGCGTCGGATGCCCGCCTATGTGAACACGGGCTTGAATTTAATTCACGTTGAAGATGTGGCCTGGGGCCATTTACTCGCCTTACAAAAAGGTAAACGGGGCGATCGGTATATCCTCGGCCACCAGAATTTAAGCCTCAAGGACATTCTCGATCGTTTAGCTCAGATCACCGGGTTACCGGCCCCCACCGCTACGGTTCCCCTGGCCTTGCCCTTAGGGGTGGCGTGGATTGAAGAAATCCTCCTGGATCCCCTCTTCAGTTCTTGGGGCTATCGGACCTCCGTGCCGTTGGACGGGGTACGGATGTCTGCCCATCCCATGTACTACACAGCCCAAAAAGCGGTGCAAACCTTGGGACTGCCCCAAACCCCCATTGACCAAGCCATGGAAGCGGCTGTGAACTGGTTTAAGCAATTTGGCCGTTAAATCCGGTCAAACTCAAGGCCAGCAGACCACCTAGACCTATCTCGGCTCATAGTCTCCCGCATAGGTCATCACACACATCACGCTATAACGAGGATGGGGGCCACAGGCCACCCCCGTTTTTTCTAAGACCGGGTTTAAGAGCATGATGCGATGCCCCCGCACCAGAAAACCATCGTCAATGACCAGTTGCCGAACCACCTCTGCCCCTGTCGTCGGGCCGTAGCTAATATTTTCCGCTGCCATAATTTGCCAGGTGCCATAGCGGCTGAGCCGTTCGCTGGGGGTGCTGTTATCCGAGCCGGTGTGGCCAATTTTGCCAGTTTGAGCCTGATCCGCTGCCTGATCCGCCGCCGCCCGATCCATGCCCCTGGATCGGGTTAGCTCTCCCAGGGTTTCCTGACGGTTTAAGTACAGAATTGCATCCTCTACCGCTACCACCCCTTCCCGTGTGCGGAGAGGCGTTTGCCCCGGTGCCCGATAAATCTTGCCTCGGTAATAGCGCTTGGAGTCTTCGAGTTCTGCGGCATAGGCTTGGGGATCGGAGCGGAGGCGGTTTGTCTCTTGCAGGACGGCAATTTCTAGGGCTTCATAGTCTACCGTTGTTTCCTCTTGGGCCAGGCTCACGGGAGCTAGGAACCCAAAGATCAGGGCTAAAGTCCAGACCCCCTGGGCGATCGTTGCAGCGATTGGTTTCATCACATTTTCTCTGAATTCTCCACGGTTTATGATTCCCAGGGGATGCTCGCCACAAGTCAGGGAATATCAACAGGTCATGAACTCGCCGCCCGTTCGGAAAACCCCCAGCTAAAGAGCAAGACAATTAACACCACCATGCCCCACTCTGGCGGCACGATCGCCGGGGCCAGGACTCGTAACAATAACCTAGCCCCCACGATCGCTACGGCGAGATAGCCCGCATCTTCCAGGTGAACATATTCCTCTAACCAGCGAATAAACAACCCTGCCAGAAAACGGAGGGTAATAATGCCAATGGTTGCCCCGGTTAAAACCAGCCAGGTTTGATCGGAAATAGCGATCGCAGTGGTGACACTATCTAAGGAAAAGGCTAGATCCGTAACCGCAATGATGGGAATCGCTTGCCAAAGGGAGTGAAAGCGGTGGTGATGCCTACTTTCTCCGGCTTCTTCCGTCTCTTCTGAGGTGAAGTACTGTAACGCCAACCAGAGCAAATAGGCAGCCCCCAACAGTTCCACCTGCCAGTACCGAATCACCCAGGTGGCGGTCAGGATTAGAACAATTCGCAGCACAAAGGCGGCAGACAGCCCAAAGTTGAGGGCCTGACGTTGCACCCGTGGATCCGGCAACCCCCGCGCAATGGCCGCCAAGGCCACCGCGTTATCTGCGGACAATATGGCTTCTAACGCAACCAGAATGGGCAGCAGGAGTAAGGTTTCTACACCAACATTGAGACCACTACTAACGATCGGATCGAGATCAACCATGGAGCAATTTTATTGAAGAGGAAAGTATGCTTAAAATATTAACGAAATTTGACAGACCCTAACGGGCCTCAAGGGCGGGGATTGTCAACTTTTAAGGGTTTCAGCAGAATGTTCTTCATCGCACATCCCCTCATCCTCCCATCAAAAATCGGAAGAGATGGTCAAGGAACCCGCAAAGGGAAAAGAATACCCCTATGATGCTAGAGCCTATGATGCTAGAGCAATCTTGGGATTGAAGACCTGTGCAGGCTGGCACCGGGTGACACCATCGTGCCCTGTCGGTACCCCCATGCCGGTCTAACCTAATCCCATTTCTAGCCGTTGCAACTCAAAATGCTTATGTTGGAGCAGACAGATATGTTGATTGATTCGATTCATGCACGGGAAATTTTAGATTCTCGGGGCCGCCCAACGATCGCAGTGGAAGTGGAATTAGAAAACGGAGCCATTGGGGAAGCCATGGTTCCCAGTGGTGCCTCCACCGGCAGCTTTGAAGCCCATGAACTGCGGGATGACGATTCCTCTCGGTATGGGGGGAAAGGAGTCTTGAAGGCGGTGGAAAATGTGGAGGACAAAATCGCGCCAGAGCTTTACAGCATGAATGCCCTGGATCAAGAAAGTGTCGATCGCATCATGATTGAACTGGATGGCTCTCCCAATAAATCTAACCTGGGAGCAAATGCCATTCTGGGGGTTTCCCTCGCCTGTGCGAAGGCCGCGGCCCTCAGCCACGATCAAGATCTGTATCGCTACCTCGGGGGGCCCTTAGCCAACTTGCTGCCCGTGCCCATGATGAACGTCATCAACGGCGGCTCCCATGCCAGCAATAACGTTGACTTTCAGGAATTTATGATTATGCCCGTGGGGGCTCCAACCTTCCGGGAAGCCCTGCGCTGGGGGGCGGAGGTGTTTGCCACCCTCAGCAAGGTACTCAAGGATAAGGGTCTGTCCACGGGGGTGGGGGATGAAGGGGGATACGCGCCGGATCTGCCCTCCAATAAGGCGGCCCTAGATTTACTGATGAATGCGATCGAAAAGGCTGGGTTTAAGCCCGGCGAACAGATTGCCCTGGCCATGGACGTTGCTTCCAGTGAGTTCTTTAAAGAGGGGCAATACACCTACGAAGGCGCAGCCCATCCGGCGACGGATTTGATTGATTACCTAGAGCAATTGGTCAATGACTACCCGATCGTTTCCATTGAAGACGGGCTCCAGGAAGATGACTGGCAAAACTGGAATTTACTCACCCAACGGCTGGGCCATCGCATCCAATTGGTCGGGGATGATTTATTTGTGACCAATCCCATCCGCCTAAAGCAAGGGATTGAACAAAAATCCGCCAATGCAATTTTGATCAAACTCAATCAAATTGGCACCTTAACCGAAACCCTCCAGACGATCGACCTGGCTACCCGCAATGGCTTCCGTTCCGTCATTAGTCACCGCTCTGGGGAAACGGAAGACACCACGATCGCAGACTTGGCCGTGGCTACCCGTGCCGGTCAAATTAAAACCGGATCCCTCTGTCGCAGTGAGCGCGTTGCCAAATATAACCGCCTGTTGCGGATTGAAGAGGATCTCGGCGATCGGGCTGTCTATGCAGGCACCGTAGGCTTAGGCCCCAAAGCCAGCTAGATTTTCCCGAACGGCTTACAGCCCTCACCCTAAAATCTTTCTCCCCGCTAGGCAGAAGGACTTTGATCCGGCTCTGACTTTCCCTTTTGGGGAGAGGGGGCTGGGGGGTGAGGGCTATTTGTTGCGAAGCGTCAAGAATATTAATTTAATGTTAATTTTAGGGTTAATTATTGTGTACATTAGATGAAGCCGTGTTGTTTGGTCTTCTATGCAACTGACCCCCCAGGAAAAAGACAAACTCCTCATTTTTACCGCTGGACTCCTCGCAGAGCGTCGTAAAGCCAAAGGATTAAAACTGAATTATCCTGAAGCCATTGCCTATCTTTCCGCCGCCATTTTAGAAGGGGCACGGGAGGGCAAAACCGTGGCAGAACTGATGCAATATGGCCGCACCCTGCTCACCGCCGCAGATGTGATGGATGGGATCCCCTCCATGATTCACGAAGTTCAGGTGGAGGCCACCTTTCCCGACGGGACTAAACTCATCACGGTACATGACCCAATTCTCTAGAAAATACTTGGTAGATTGTTTTGAAAACCTTTTGGCAAAGTTTACGTCAGGCTTGGGGCTCCGATCCGCCCGCCGAACAGGAATCGGAAGCATCTCCAGCCGCCCGGTGGGCCTGGGTACTACCGAACAAATTGAAGGTGGGCTCTTTTCCCGAAGTGCCAGACCTAGACTGCTTAAAACAGGAAGGAATTCAAGCCATCCTCACCCTTTGTGATCCCAAAGAAGCCCAGTTGAATCCTGCTTTTTCTCAGAACTTTCATTGTTTGCAATATTCCTTGCCCGATAGCCGTCAGTCCAAACCCCTCTCAGTGGAGGACTTGGCCACAGCGATCGATCTGCTCTGTGAAACCCTGCAAACCCGCGGCCCTGTTTACGTCCATTGTCTAGCAGGGATCGAACGATCGCCCACGGTTTGTCTGGCATACCTCTGTCGGTACCAAAATCTTCAGGTCTGGGAAGCCCTTAATTGGCTCAAAAGTATTCATGCCCGCACATGCATTACCTCCGAGCAGTTGCGGGTCGTTTCCAGTTATCTAGCAGACGTGAATCAGCAAAAGTAACTCAGTAGACGTGAATCATCAAAAATGACTCATAAAAAATAACCGGAGCCCCTATCCCCTGAACCCTTGCCTCTCTTGGGTTTATCCCCATTCCCCCTACCCTATGGATTCACCCAACCTCAACCTGGTCATAACCCTAGGCAGCATCAGTCTCGTCAGTTGGTTTATGAGTACCCTCTGCGGCGGCGGCAGTTCCTTACTGATTATGCCCATGGTGGGGCTGTTGCTAGGAACCCGGAGCATTGCCCCGATTACCACCCTTGGCGCACTAATTGGTAATGGCGATCGGGTGATTGCCTATCGACAGTTTATTCGCTGGGAAGTAATTTTTTGGGAAACCCCCGGCGCATTCCTTGGCAGTTGATTAGGGGCGTTCATTCTCACCCGACTTCGAGTAGATTAATTAGGGGCGATCGTGGGGGTGCTGCTAATTTTTTCGGCCCTGTATTTTTTCTATCAAAAACGGGTGGGTCTGAAAACCTTTGAAATGAAAGTATGGTACTTTCTGCCTGCGGGATTATGTTATGCCACCCTGTCGGGACTAATTGGCAGTATGGCCCCAGTGCTAGGCCCCTGTTACCTGAGTTTGGGGTTAGAAAAGGAAGCCTTATTGGGTACTCAAGGGGCAGCCCGTTTAATTATCAATATCACTAAATTAACGGCCTATGCTTACTTTGGACTTTTAAATAGTCAATGCCTATTTTATGGTTTGATTATTGGTATTTTTGCCCTACCGGGAAACTGGTTAGGCAGTTATGTGCTTCAACGCATGAGCGAACAACAATTTAGACAGGTGGTGATGGTGTTTGTCTTTTGTAGTGGGTTGTTGATGCTCTGGCAAAATGTTTGGTATATCTCGATTTAATTAATAATTATGAATTATGAATTATTAATTATTAATTATTAATTATTAATTATTAATTATTTTCGTGTGATTTCTAAATAAATATGCTCTAAACGAATGGGTTGGAGGGCGATCGAGTGGAGGGAAATCCCTTCAAAATAATCGAGAACGGTTTGCAATTCCACCGGCTGGGGCAGCCAAAAGGCTAGATCGCCCCCATAGCGACGATGGGTAAACCCTAGGCGCTCTCCCCGTGCAATGGCTAAATCTTCGTGATCCGTACTCACCAGGGCGATCGTGTGGGCGGCTACATGGTGACGGAGTTCTTCTAGGGTACCTTCTGCTAGGAGGGTACCGGCTTTAATAATGCCAATGCGCTGACACAATCGCTCTGCTTCTTCTAACAAATGGGTGGTTAATAAAATCGTAACCCCCTGATTTTGTAAGCGTCGAATTAAGGCCCAGATTTCGTAACGGGCTTCAATGTCTAGGCCGGTGGTGGGTTCATCTAAAATAATTAATTTGGGCTGATGGATCATGGCTACCGCAATGCTCAGCCGTCGCTGCATTCCCCCGCTGAGGTTTTCCACTAAATCCTTAGCCCGATCGAGTAGGTTAACGGTTTCTAAACAGCTATAAACCTGTTCAATCCGATCGCTTTGGTTGAGACCATAGAGACGGGCAAAAAAATGTAAATTCTCTGCACAGGTAAGTCCCCGATACAATAAATTTTCCTGGGGGGAAACCCCAATTAAGGCCTTTGTTTGATCCGTTCGTTGTATGCCCCCAATGGTCACTTCCCCCTGATCCGGTTCCAGCAGATTACAGATCACATTAATAGTCGTAGTTTTACCTGCCCCATTGGGGCCTAAAAGCCCGTAAACTTCCCCCGCTTTTACCTCAAAACTTAAACCATTTAGGGCGAATCGATCGCCATAGCGTTTGACCAATCGATGGACTCTTAACACAGGTTAGAATCTCCGTTCCGATTGAATCATACGATGGTAAACACTCCAGCCCCCTAACAAGACCAAAACGCTAAAGCCTAGTAAAAATAGGAAATGTAAACGAATATCCCCAAAGGCTTGACCTTCGGTGGTCACGGCGGTCAGCGCTTCCGTCATGTGATAAACGGGGTTGTATTTCGCTAGACGCAATAAGCTATCGGGAAAGAGGGATGTGGGTAAAAAAGCGCCTCCCAATAATAAAAAGGGAAGGCCAAAGGCCGCCACCAGAGAGTTCACATCCTCCGTCCGTCGGGCAAACTGTCCCCCCAAAATAAAACCAATGCCCACATAGGTCACAATACTGAGCAGCACAATCAAACCCGCCCAAAACAAGGATCCGGAAAAGGTCGCCCCCGCACCCACCGCGATCGTCACCACGAGGATAGTTTGTCCCACGCCAATTAAGGTATAGGCGAGGAGAATGCCTAGAAAATAGGAAAGCCCGCTGAGGGGCGAGAGAAAGAGGCGTTTCAGGGTTTGTTGTTCCCGTTCCGAGACCACCGTGGACACGCTGCCGCCCAAACAGCTAAAAAAGAGCGCAGCCCCCACCAAACTAGGGGAAACCGCTTGGGCAAAGGCTTGACCTTGGGTAATATCGGTACGATTGCTAAAAATGAGGCCATTAATCACCAACACCGTCACCGGAAAAACAACCCAAAAGATAAGACTCCGACGACGGCGAAAAAGCTCTAACAAGATCCGTTGGGCTACGGCACAGGTTTCCCGCAGCCCTTGCCCAACCTGGAGCGCGTGAGGCCTAAGGGGGGACTTAAATTTTGGAAATTTAAAATCCTGAGAGGGGTTTACCCGAAACAGCAGTGTCAACGTTAACCTCAACTTTTGGGGGGCTTTGCACTGATTAGAATAGGCTCAACGGAACGGGTAGGGACAATGGGGGACAAGGCCCCACCCTGGATCAGCATGGTTAGTATCCCATAAGCTTCTAGGTTTGGGTAGGCGGAACAGCATAAAACCAACCGAATCAGGTGTTGGCGGTAGAAAGGTCTAGATCCAGTTCGGGGTAATGGCGAAAGACTCCATAAAGATTGAAGGGGATACAGCGATCGGATTTGAGATAGGCGGCAATGGCAGGACGATCGGCCACGCGCTGACAGAGGTTTTGTATATGGGGAATGTCTGGATTAAGAACGGTTAAGGCATGGGGAAAGGCATATTCCAGACCCCGCATCAGTTGAAAGAGGGACAGATCCACATAACTAAAGGTGTCCCCCAGCAGCCAATCCCCCCCTGAATCGGCCAGTAGCCCTTCAAAATAGCGCAAAAAGCGGGGGAGACGATCGCGTAGAAAAGTAGCGGCAGCCCGTTGCGATTCTGCCTGCTGTTCATGATAGTAGAGGGTAACCCCGATGGGATGGTGGGTATTATGAACCTCATTCACCACATCCAAAATAGTCAGGTTCAGTTGATGGGCCTGATAAAAGGCCGCTTCTCCCGGTGGCACTAACCCCAGACGAGGGGCCAGAAATAAGCAAATATTGGGGGTTTGGGCAATGATCAACCCGTCCCCAGTCAAAATAGGCGGCGCATAAATGCCAGCGGCCCGCACCTCAGGACTCCCCAAAAACGATCGAATCCCCTTACTGCCTCCCCCTTCAGCCTCCGGCAACTGGCCCACATCCACAT
>DALYGI010000102.1:0-11459 GCA_031971595.1 Prochlorotrichaceae cyanobacterium CTOTU29312 | reverse complement strand
CCAGTGGGTTACACCATCTAAACAAATAAAATGCGCGTATTTAAGCTTCGTAGATTCAATGGAGACTGTCCAATCTCCCCCACCAGTCATATTGCCAGCAACAAAATAAGTTTAATTTCGTTTGGGGATGACATACCTTAATTCCTCTCCTTGAAACTGAAATGAAGAATGATTTATCCTAGGGGAGACTATCCTTTGAAGCATCCTAAGGCATTCATTTTTCCATGTCCACCACCAGTTTAAATATTATTGCGATCGTTATTTTTAGTGTGACCGCCTTGAGTTTGTGCGGGCCGCTGTTGCATATTTCCCCCACGATTCCGGCTTTGACTACCCTCGGTTTAATGGGCATGGTCACGATCGATACGTTGGCATGGTCGGGTCAGGGGGGGACGTTGGTGGTGGATTGGTTTTCCCAACGGTCTGTTGCCTATCGGGAAAGAATTTTGCACCATGAGGCGGGGCATTTTCTGGTGGCGACCCTGCTGGGGATTCCGGTGACGGGCTATGCCCTCTCGGCCTGGGATGCGTTTCAACAGGGACAACCGGGGCGCGGTGGGGTCTGTTTTGCAGATCAAGCTCTGGAGGTGGAGTTGACTACGGGCCAGCTGTCAGAGGCGACGATCGATCGTTACTGTCGGGTGTGGTTGGCGGGGGCGGCGGCGGAGCAACTTGTCTTTGGTTCGGTGGAGGGGGCGGGGGACGATCGCCAAAAGGTGGCTTGGCTGCTCAATCGCTGTGGCTATAGTGCCCCCCAACGCAAAACCAAGGAAACCTGGGCCGCGAGGCAGGCGAAGTCCCTGATTGAACAACACCGGGACACCTACGATCGCCTTGTGGTGTTATTCCGGGAGAAAGCCCCCCTCGATCGCTGCCATGAGGCGGTGCGGGAGTTTCTAGGGTAAGGCGGGCGCGTAACGGGATTGCACATGAAGGGCAGCCCCAATTAACCCCACCTGGGGGTTGAGAACCACGGCGATGGGTACCCTCTCCAAGACCGGGCTGACCCGTCCTTTGGCTTTTAGTCCCTGCAAAAAGCGATCGGTTTGGAACCAACGGAGGTTTTTGGGGGCAATGCCGCCCGCCAGGTACAGGCCGCCATAGGGCAGGAGTTTGAGGGCTAAGTTCCCCGCTTCCGTGGCGTAGGCATCCATAAAGAGTTGCAAGGTTTCCCGACAGAGGGAATCGGAGTCTGTGGCGGCGGCAATTAATCCCGCTGGCTGGAGGTCGGGGCGCTGGCCCGCTTCCCAGGCGCGAATTTCTGAGCCGATCGCTTTGGATTCTGGATAGAGGTTCCGATCCCGGAGAAATTGGTAAATCGTGACAATGCCCTGACCGGAAACCACCCGCTCCACGGAAACCCGGCTGATTTGCTCTCGCTGCAAAATAAACTGACAAAGCTCAAATTCCAACGCCGATCGAGGGGCAAAATCCGTGTGGCCGCCCTCCGTGGCGTAGGCTTGGTAGGTGCCATTGCCCAGGGGAGCTAGAAAACATTCCCCTAAGCCTGTGCCTGCTCCTAAAACCCCGATGGGAGCATCACGATCGGGGGGAACGGCTTGCAAAATTTGGAGATCTTCAGGCGCAAGCCCTAAGACCCCGTAACCTACCGCCACAAAATCATTAATCAGGAACACCGCCTGCAACCCCAATTCCTGGGCCAGTCGATCGCTGGTTAGCGTCCAGGACAAATTGGTTAACTGACAGGTTTGCCCCACCACCGGCCCCGCCAGGGCAAAACAGGCCGCTTGGGGGGCAGGGTTCAGGGCCGCAAACTGCCGTAAAAACTGTTGAACCAAGGGGACTAGATCGGGATAGGCGGCACTGGCATATTCCGCTTCCGCCAGAATCCCCGGAGCGATCGTAGGGTCAGAATGAAAGAGTCGTAAAATGGTTTTGGTACCACCAATGTCACCGGCTAAAAGTTGCACCATAGGAATCTTCAGAGATCTGTGCTGGCCACTTTACCCTAATCGGCTCCAGAATGAACCTGCTCCAGTTCTTCCTCTTGATTCCGTAGGCGTTGGGCGGCTAGGTACAGTCGCCCCCATTCCGCATTCACCTGATTGCGTTTGAGATGATGCTGCACCGCGATCGTTTCTAGGGAAAGCCCTTTTTTGAGTTCTTTTAAAATGAGATGTTGGCGAGGGGTTAGGGTTTGCCAAAACCGCTCCCATTGGCCGGGAGTTAGCCCTAGGTTGTAGTCGTGCAGGGAGGTATTTAACCATTCTGCTACCAGGTCAGGTTGCACCCACAAACTAAACACCTTAATGGCATGGTAGCTAATCTTTTCCCGCAGACGATACAACTGTTTGAGGGGAACCCCCAGCCGTTCAGCGGCTTTTTCCTGAGAATAACCTTGGAGATAGAGCCGTAGCCAATTGACCGCGATTTCCCCTAATTCCTCACTGAGATATAATTCAAATTCCCGCTGAACTTTGCGACGAGAATAGTGTTGATCTTCCTCAAGGAGGGGGTCTTCGTATTGATCGATCGGGGGGCCATCAAAATAACTCTGATACTCTAAATCATCAATATCTAGAGGATTACGATCGGAAATGATATAAATCGACCCATCATCGGGAAGTTGAGTTACCCCGCCCTGTTCAGCATTTGCCAAATAGGTGAGCATTCGTCGGGCAATCAGGGGTTGATTGCGAATGGGACGCAGGGCATATTCTTCGATGCTGGCAAACAGCAACAACGGACGCAGCCGGGGGGAAGGGGTACAGCGCTGAGTCCAGATACATTGCTCCTTGATGTAAGTATCATGCTCTAGCATTTCCTGAACCACCTCTTCTAAAGTCCGCATCAGCGATCGTTGTCGATCGCGGCTTTGTTCAATGCAGGTACGCAGTTTTTGTTGAACGAAGGAGGCACCGATCAGGCGACGCATCAAACGCTGATAGGCCAAGGGGGGAGCCAGATTGAGATAACGCTGGCAAAGCACAGTGTAACGATACTCCAGATGGCGTTGAAAGAGCCCCAGAGCATGATCATCCATGGCATTAATCCGCTCTGGATTAGGGCCGAAGAGCCATTTGAGAATGCTCGATCGTGTGTCCGCTGACTGGTGGGAACCCGTCTCTTCCAATCGGGTTTGCCAGTCTTGAGTGACCTGCTCCAGCAGTGTCATGGGTGAGGATCCTGAAAAAGTAGGAATAACCTGAAGGGACAGCCTTAAAAATAGGCATCAATTTTGGCGCGACCCGTGGTTTTCAACCAGTTTTGAGCTTCAATGTAGTTGTTTGGGGCAAGCCGAATGGCCCGCGTCCAGTATTCCGCCGCCTTATCAAAAAGCTCATTGGCTTGGGTTAATAATGCCTCAATTTCACTTTGCAAAGACTCGACCTTTTCCGGATCCGCTTGGCTTTGGGCTTGCTCCATTTTCAGTTGCAATTCTTGCCCGTTTTCCTGTAGTTTTTCCCCTTGGAAATGGTAAATCACCGCAATATTATTAAACGCCTGGGGCATTCGGGGGTTTAGATCGATCGCTTGGTTATAATAGTCGATCGCCCTGTCATGATCGCCATTGCTGGTATGGACTAAAGCCACGTTATACAAAATGAAACTGCGATCGTAGGGGTCTTCCTCTAGCTTCAACGCTTCATAGTAATTCTCTAGGGCTTCCGCATATTCCCCATCTGCCTGGGCAGACATCCCATCCCGATAGTAGGCAAAAGCTTCTTTGGATTTACGGTTGGTGGGTAAAGCTTTGAGGATAATATCCGCAATAACGGTAAAGGTTTTATCAACAAAGTTATCGTTGCGTTGGGTTCTGGGCATATAGAAGATAGAAGATAAAAGAGGGAAGATAGAAGAGCGGAAGACATTGCACTCTCCCGTTAATGCTTTCTGTGGCAAGTCTAAAGTTGAGAACGATCGGTCAAAATCTCGTAGCCTGTTTCTGTGACTAAGACCGTGTGTTCAAACTGGGCGGAGAGCTTATTATCCACCGTCACCACCGTCCATCGATCGCGGAGGGTACGGGTTTGTTTACTGCCCGCATTCAAAATCGGCTCGATCGCTAGGGTCATGCCGGGCCGGAGTTTAACATTGGGCATTTGGGTGGTACGAAAGTTAAAAACCGAGGGTTCTTCGTGTAAATGGCGACCCACCCCGTGGCCCGTATAATCTTCGACAATGACAAAGCCGTGGGCTTCCGTATAATCCTGAATCGCTCCCGCCAAATCTAAAATGGTGTTGCCCGCCTTCACCTGCTCAATGCCCTTGTACAGTGCCGCCTCCGCTACCTGCTTCAGCTTGTCCGCCTCCGGGGTCAACTCCCCAACGCCGATGGTAATGCAGGAATCCCCATGAAAACCGTGGTAAAACGCCCCCGTGTCCAGTTTGACCAAATCCCCAGCCCGGATTTTCTTTTTGCGACTGGGAATGCCGTGTACCACTTCATTATTAATAGAGGAGCAAATGGAAGCGGGAAAGCCGTGATACCCTTTGAAGCTAGGGGTTGCACCCATTTCCCGGATACGCTTTTCCGCATGGGCATCCAGATCCGCTGTGGTCATGCCCGGCTCAATGATTTCTGAGAGTTCTTTTAACACCGTAGCAACAATGCGCGACGCATCTCGCATAATGGCAATTTCGCGCTGGGATTTAATCTCAATGCCTCGGCGTTGGTTGGTATCGATGCGAGGCCCCGCTGGGCGGGCTAGGAGATTGCCAATGACGTTCTTCATGGGGGGACTTACTTGAGCTAGAGGATGATGATTGAATTGCCACGATTAGTCATTGTAGACTACTCTGAGCAAGACGGTAAGGCGAGGGGGCTTTGTGAACTGGTTTTTAGTGATTGCTGCGATTTTTGTGACTTGGGTTGTGTTTAACTGGCTCGTCAATGTGCTCAAAACCACCCTGACCACAGCCTTTACGATCGCTACCATTATTTTAGTGTTGCAGTTAGCGGTGGGCATTGGCCCCCAACAGTTACTGGATACGGTGATCAGCTTACCCCGCTTAGCGATCGAAGCCTTCCAGAAAAAATAAGCAATCTACCCCTATTTTTTGACGTTCTCACCCATGACTCAATCCCTTGATGTAGCCTCTATTCTTGAGGTGTTGCGCCCCGTTCAAGATCCCGAACTGCAAAAAAGCCTCGTGGATCTCAATATGATTCGGCAGATTCAGGTCAACGGCAGCACGGTCAGCTTTACCTTGGTGCTGACGACCCCGGCCTGCCCCCTGCGGGAGTTTATTGTGGAGGATTGTCAGCGGGCGGTTAAAACCCTGCCAGGGGTGGAAACGGTGGAGGTCGCGGTGACCGCAGAAACGCCCCAACAGAAGGGTCTACCCGATCGCCAGGGGATTGACGGTATTAAAAATATTATTGCGGTGAGCAGTGGCAAGGGCGGCGTAGGCAAAAGCACGATCGCGGTGAATCTGGCGGTGGCTCTGGCTCAGGCGGGGGCGAAGGTGGGTCTGTTAGATGCGGATATTTACGGCCCCAATGCCCCCAATATGCTAGGGCTGGCCCAGGCTCAGGTGATGGTGCAACAGGGAGCCCAGGGGGAAGTGCTGGAACCGGCCTTTAACTACGGCGTAAAGTTAGTCTCCATGGCCTTTTTAATTGACCTGGATCAGCCCGTGGTCTGGCGCGGCCCCATGCTCAACGGCATCATTCGCCAGTTTCTCTATCAGGTGCAGTGGGGGGATTTAGATTATCTCGTAGTGGACTTGCCCCCAGGCACAGGGGATGCTCAGCTAACCCTAGCCCAGGCGGTGCCCATGGCCGGATCGGTGATTGTGACCACACCCCAAACCGTCGCCCTCTTGGATGCCCGTAAAGGTCTACGGATGTTCGAGCAACTGGGAGTCCCCATTTTGGGCGTAGTGGAAAACATGAGTTACTTTATCCCTCCCGATCGGCCAGAAGTTCGTTACGACATTTTTGGATCCGGCGGCGGCAGCAAAATCACCGCAGAGTTGGGAGTTCCCCTCCTGGGCACCATTCCCCTAGAAATTGGGGTACGGGAAGGGGGCGATCAGGGACTACCGATCGTGGTTTCCCACCCAGACTCTGCCTCTGCCCAAGCCCTGGTGAAGCTCTCGCAGCAGGTCGCGGCTAGGGTTTCGGTGGCGGCGCTGAGTTGAGAATAGGGAATAGGGAATGGGGAATAGGGAATAGGGAATGGAGTGAGGTGGGGAAGAGTGGATGGAGGGATGGAGGGGAGTTTTTGTTTTCTTCACCAATCAACCCACCCCCAACCCCTCCCAGGAGGGGAGTTTTTGTTTGCCAACCCCTCCCAGGAGGGGAGTTAGTTCCTATTTCTTTTACAAAAATTAATTATTTCTAGGCGGTATCCTAAGGATTAAGGGCGTAGTCTCAGTAAAGGGATATAGTGCTTTTGAATGGCTAGTTAATTAGTACAAATTTTCTTTGTCGTTCATGAACTAAAGAATACAGGGAAATCTAGTTTTTGATATTCTTACGGATGGCTTTCCTGTTACTCCAGTCCCTTCCCGTTGTCCCTGTTCCCTACTCCTATGAAGTGCTATTTCTCCTCTCCTCGTGTTTCCTTGGTGGTAGTTAACTATAACCAGGGACGGTTTTTGCGGGATTCTCTCCGCAGTATTCTCCAGCAAACTTACCGGAATTTGGAAGTTCTGTTCTGGGATGATGGCTCTACAGATCAGTCGATCGCCATTGCCCGATCGTTTGCGGAGGGGGACGATCGTTTACGGGTGATTGCTGCGCCTCATCAGGGGCTGGGGCTAGCACGGCTTCACGCCCTGGCCCAGGCGACAGGGGAGTATGTGGGCTATGTGGATGGGGATGATTTGCTGGCACCCACGGCGATCTCGGACACGGTTCAGGTTTTAGAAGAACGATCGGAAATAGGCTGGGTTTATACGGACTATCAGGAGATGACTGCGGCGGGAGAGGTCTTGGGGTTGGGCCATCGTTGTCAGATACCCTACTCGCCCCAGGGCTTGCTCCTGGATTTTATGACCTTCCATTTCCGGTTAATCAGACGATCGCTTTATGCTCAGGTGCAAGCCCAAATCCTGGCTCAGCAGAAAAGTCCAGAAGGATGGGCTCTGGATTCTGTGGATGATTATGATCTCTGTTTGCGGTTGTCGGAACGGTCGCCGGTCTATCATCTTGCCAAACCCTTGTATTACTATCGGCTCCATGCCCACAGCCTCAGTTATGCCCAACGATCGATCCAAATTCAAGAATCTGCCCAAGTGGTGGAGTGGGCCTTGGTGCGGCGGGGTTTAAACGATCGCTATCGTCTGTCTGTGAATTTGAAAACAGGACGGGTGGCATTGTTGCCCCGGTTGACTGCGCTTCAGCAATTGATGGCTCAGATTGGGGCACTGGCTGCCGCTATCCCTGTAACGATCGCCCTGAGTTTGGGTGGTTTATTTCCCTCTCAGCCCGTTGAGGCTCAGTCGATTACCGCTGCACCGGACGGCACGGGCACCCAGGTGAATGAGCAGAGTGGCCAGTACGACATTACGGGGGGCACTACCGCTGGTCAGAACCTGTTCCATAGTTTTGGGGATTTTGGCTTAAATAGCGGCGAAACCGCCAACTTTATTTCCCCCACGGCGGATATTAGTAACATCCTAGGGCGGGTCACCGGGGGCAATCCGTCTTTGATTAATGGCTTAATTCAGGTGACGGGGGCAGGCAGTCCCAACCTGTTTTTAATAAACCCGGCGGGGATGGTGTTTGGCAGCAATGCTAGTTTGAACTTACCCGGTAGTTTTACCGCTACAACTGCCACGGGCATTGGCTTTGAGGGGGGAATGTTCAACGCCTTTGGAGCCAATGATTTTAGTACATTACACCTAGCACCCACCCACTTTAGTTTTGCCACGGCCACTGGCATGATTCTGAATGAGGGGCAACTGTCCGTACCCTATGGCCATAACCTTTGGTTAGTGGGGGGCAGTGTTCTCAACCTGGGGACGATCGCTGCACCGGGGGGGAACATTACCCTGGCGGCCATCCCAGAAGAACGGGCCATTCGGCTACACCAGGAAGGAATGATTCTAGACTTGGTGTTAGATGCCACCAGTGTTACCCCAGGGCAACTCAGTGGCGGACTCAATCTGTTTCAACCGACGGATATTCCTGCTGCATTAACCAGTGGCACTATTACCCATGCGGATCAGTTAACCGTGAGTGCGGATGGGCGGGTATTCCTGGGTAGTAACCCGAACCCCTTTGGTGTGGGGGATGTGGGGATTGCGGGTAGAGTGCAGGGCGGTGCAGTACAACTGATGGCGGCGGGTCAAATAACTCCCACGGATCCCAGTTTGGTGCAAACCCCTGGAACTTCGCCCACCGTGGTTCATTTTGCAGAAAACCTCACGGATCCCCTGAGTTACACCTTCATTGATCACCGATCGGATCAATCTCTGGATTTGTTGTATGGTAGTCAATCCGGGACGATCGCCACGATTATTCTCGAGTTTCAGGATGGCATTGGAGAGGTCACCCAAGCCTTACAAGAATTTGCCAGTTTGGGGCATCAACTGGATGGCATTCAGATTGTTGCAGAAGGAAATCAGGGCTATTTGTGGTTTGGCAATAACATCGTTGATGGTGAAGCCTTAGCCGCAGCAAAAGACCAACTACAGCAGTGGGGGAATGCCCTTGGAGATGGTGCAGATTTACTCATTTACAGTTGATTTACGGGGTTAGGGCTAGAGGGCGAAGCCTTCATTCAGGAATGGGCCAGCAGTACGGGTTTAGATGTCGCCGCATCCCTAGATGCCAGCAGTAGCGCTGAGTTTGGGGGGAACTGGGATCTGGAGTATCAAACGGGAGCCATTGACACATCCCAAGGAGTGCTCGATACTTCCAATTCTGGCTCAGTGGGTATAAACAGGAGAACCATTACGATCGTTGCGGATGGTGATATTCTCCTTAGTGATCTCCTGAGTCAAGGCGCAGTGGGCGGAGCTATTACCGTCACCAGCAGCCAGGGCAGCATTACCGCAAACTTAGCGGATGGCATCACCAGTGATGGAGATGCAGGAGATGGGGGAGCCATCCAGTTTACCGCAGGTCAAGGTATTACCCTAACTGGTGGCGTAGACATGAGTTCAGACTCTAGCAGTGGTCAGGGTGGAGATATTATACTCACTGCTCAGGGGGGCAGTCTGGATGCCAGTGAACTGAATGAGATTAGTAGCCAAGGGAGTAACGGCGGAGCGATCGTTGCCACCAGTCTAGACACAGTGCTACTGACGGATCTCAACACCAGTGCCAGTGGCGGATTGGCTGGAAACATTACAGTCACAGCGCCTAACCGGGTACAAGTGGGTAGCCTCACAGTGACCGGATCCACAGCGGGTACAACCGTGACCCTAACCAGTGATGAAATAGACTTTGCAGCGGGAGCCGTTTCCAGTGCAGCAGAAAATGCAACCCTTACTCTGTTACCCACTACCTCTGGTCAAACGATTCGACTAGGCGGCAGTGGAGATACGGGAGCAACAGCACTTGATCTAACCACAACGGATCTGGGCGGACTGGGGAATGGCTTTAGCACCGTGACGATCGGTTCTGGTAACCTCAGTGCCATGACTGTGGATGGGGCGATTAGCTTTAACGATCCCGTCACCTTCTTCTTCTCCGATATGGTGGCCAATGCCCCAATTCAGGGGTTGGGCAATGCCTCACTCACCTTCCAAGGCGACGGCAATACCCTCACCCTCAACGCCACTTCTAACCTGACGACCCAGGGACAACCGATCCTCATTAACGATCGTCTCGTATTGGGTGCCAACCCGCAAATTAACACCACTGATGGAGGTGCCAGTGGCGCTAACATCCAAATCACGGGAACGATCGACGGTACCACTCCCGGAGCAGAGCAGTTGGGAATTAACGCGGGCAGTGGCGCGGGCAGTGGCACGGTACAACTGGGAGGAGCGATCGGCGGCACTATCGCCTTGGGAGGTTTATTGATCACGGGTTCAGGACTGACCCTCAGCAACAACATTACGACCCTCAACACTACGGGAACCCTTGAGACGATCGTTGCCTTGAATGCTCCCACCACCGTCACCGCTCCCCTGACCATTACAGCCCAACAGGGGCGTTTTGTGACCAACAGTACCCTCAACCTTGGCAGCAACGATACAACCTTGATTGTGAATGGGTTACGTCTCCTAGGGGGTGAAAACTCAGTGACCGGCAGTGGCACCCTGACCTTGCAACCTTTTAACCCCGATCGTCCCATTGCCTTACGGGGTCTAGAAGTAAACGATAGCGAAGTTGCCCTCACTGGTGAAAGTCTCGCAGCGATCGGCTCCGGGTTTACCCAAGTGAACTTAGGAGATGGGATCAATGGCACAGGAACCTTCTTTATCGATACAGATATTGCCACCACACTTACCCTCAAGAGTCCTTTTGTACTCCAGGGTCAAAGTGCATCCAGTGGTGGTTATCAGATTCGCACTGGGAATGGTAACAGTACCTTTACCCTAACCGCCCAAAACGGGGGATCCATCACAGGGGACGGGCTAGCCTTTACAGCAAACGGTAGTTTATCCTTCCTCAATGCCACGGGTATTGACGCTGGTTTAGGGTCAGACACCCTGGTGGTGAGTACTGGACAGGATGAAACGATCGCCTTGGCGGATCCACTCAACGCCCCGATTTTGGGAACAGTTGCCGGAGTGAACTTCGCAGCGTTTGAAACGTTGGATGCCCAAGGCACCTCCGATCAACTCCTAGGGACTGCCGGGGCAGATACGATCGTTATTAGTGGGAGTAACAGTGGCACCGCCTCTAGTTTGCTGAACTTCAGCGGCATTGAAAATATCGATACTGGCGATGGAGACGACACCCTAACCCTGTTAGCGACAGGTTCGATCACTGGCACCTTAACGGGCGGAGCAGGGACAGCCGATCGGTTAGACTTCTCCCAACAAGTGGGAGATTTAACGGTAGACCTAGCCCAGGTGGGGGCTGCGGGCATGGAAGTCCTTATTGGGAATGCCACTGGGGTTGCCACGGATCCGATCAGTACCCTGCGGGGCCCGGATGCCACAGGGCAAACCGTCACCTGGACAATTACGAACCCCATTGATGGCACGGTGTTAGGGGCTGGCTTAGACTTTAGTTTCAGTGGCTTTAACCTCGTGGCCGGTGGCTCGGCGGATGATGTCTTTGCCCTGTCCTCCACAATTCCCCTCACCATAGTCTTGGATGGGGGAGATGGGGTTGATCAACTGGACTACAGCGATCTAACCACCCCGATCGAGGTGAACTTAGCCACCGGAACCGCTTCCGGGATTGCCGGATTCCTCAACATGGAGGAATTTCTGGGGAGTCTCAGTACAGGAGATGTGCTACAGGGGCAAGATACAGGCAACACCTTTACGATCGCGGGTAATAACCTAGGCAATATCGATAACATCTTTAACTTTAGCAGCATGGAAAACCTGCAAGGAGGAGCGGGGAACGATCGTTTTGA
>DALYGI010000101.1:0-11464 GCA_031971595.1 Prochlorotrichaceae cyanobacterium CTOTU29312 | reverse complement strand
AGTTAAGATTAACCCATGCCCCCTCCGATCGTTCCCTATGACTAAACCCCGTTTTAACCTCTGGCAACTCTGGAATATGAGCTTTGGCTTTCTGGGTATCCAGTTTGGCTGGGGGCTACAGATGGCCAATACCAGTGCCATTTTTGAATATTTGGGGGCTAATGCTGACCAAATTCCTATCCTCTGGCTGGCGGCTCCGGTAACGGGTTTACTGGTACAGCCGATCGTGGGGAATTTGAGTGACAATACCTGGACGGTGCTGGGTCGCCGTCGTCCCTATTTTCTGGTGGGGGCGGTTCTCAGTTCCCTGGCCCTGATCTGGATGCCCAATGTGTCTAGTTTGTGGATGGCGGCGGGGGCGCTCTGGGTGTTGGATACGTCGGTGAATATTAGTATGGAGCCCTTCCGGGCGTTTGTGGGGGATTTACTGCCGGAGGATCAGCGCACCCAGGGGTTTGCCATGCAAAGTTTGCTCATTGGCCTAGGCTCCGTGAGTGCTTCCGCCCTGCCCTGGCTGCTCTCCCACGGTTTAGGTCTGGAAAATAGCCCCAGCACGATCGGGATTCCCTTGACGGTTAAATGGGCGTTTTATTGTGGGGCGGCGGTGTTTCTGGCTACGGCGCTATGTACGATCGTTTCGACCCCGGAATATCCCCCGGAAGATTTAACGGCGTTTCGGCAACAGCAACAGCAACGGCTAGGCCCCCAACAAACGATCGTCGAAATTATCACCGCCTTGCGAGAAATGCCGGGAGTGATGCGTCAGTTGGCGGTGGTGCAGTGCCTCAGTTGGGCGGGAATGTTCTGTTTCTTTTTGTACTTTCCCCCCGCCATTGCCCGTAATATTTTTGGCGCAACGGATCAAACCTCTCCCCTCTATACTCAGGGCATTGAATGGGCCGGGCTCTGTATTGCGGGCTACAATGCGGTCTGTTTTTTCGTTTCCTTCCTGCTACCCCGCTTAGTGGAAATGAGTAGCCGTAAAACTGCCCATGCTCTGTGTTTGCTCTGTGGCGCTCTGGGGCTAGTGTCCCTGAATTGGATTCATGAGCCGGTGTGGGTGCTGCTGTCCATGGTGGGGGTGGGCATTGCCTGGGCGAGTTTACTCTCTTTGCCCTATGCCATGCTCATTGGGGTGTTGCCGGAGCAAAAAATTGGGATTTACATGGGGATTTTTAACTTCTTTATTGTCTTGCCGGAGGTCTTTGTATCCCTCGGTTTAGGTTGGGTGGTGGAGCATAGTTTGGGCAGCGATCGGCTTTTGGCGGTGGTCATGGGGGGCGCGTTCCTCTTCCTCGCAGCGATCGTCAGTCAACGGATTCAGGAACCCGCAGCACGGGAAACCAGAGGGGAATCGTTGTTAGCGCCCAAGGTGGAACCCAGCTAGACGGATTAAGCTTGGTTATGCCTAGGGATCCAGATCCGGTAGGCGCAAACTCACCAAATCACTTTCGCCAGTAATCAAGCGGGCTCCTCGGCTACGGGTTAGGTAGTTCCAAGCCCATTGGGTCATCACAACAACTTTGTTGTCAAACTCAATGAGGTAATAGATATGGGCAAACACCCACACCAGCCAGGCCACAAATCCGGTGAGTTTAACAAAGCCCAGATCCACCACCGCTGCATTTTGACCAATAACCGCCAGGTTCCCCCGATCGATATACCGAAAGGGCTGAACGGGTTTCCCTGCCCCTTTAGCCCGCAACGATCGGGCCAAGTATGCTCCTTGCTGCATGGCCACGGGGGCAATTCCCGGCAGCGATCGTTCCCCCTGGTGAGAGAAGTTGGCCAGATCTCCTAAAACATAGACCTGGGGATAACCGGGTAAGCTTAGATCCGGCTCCACCATGACCCGCCCCGCCCGATCTAAGGCAACCCCCGATCGCTCGGACAAAACCTGGCCCAAGCCCGACGCTTTAACCCCTGCGGCCCACAGCACCGTATGGGTTGGGATCGTTTCCAGCCGATCGCCCTGTTTGACCGTGACCGATTCCCCGGACACCGCCGTGACTAGGCTACTGGTGCGAACTGTTACCCCTAGGCGGGTTAGTGCGTCCTGGGCATTTTGAGACAGGGAGGGGTCATAGGGGGGCAAGACTCGATCTAGGCCTTCAAGTAAGAGAATTTGGGACTGGGTGGTATCAATACACCGAAAATCGTCCTTAAGAACGTGATAGGCCAACTCGGCGATCGCTCCGGCTAGTTCTACCCCCGTGGGGCCGCCGCCTACGATGACAAAGGTGAGCCAAGCCTTGCGACGATCGGGATCCGGTTCATTTTCCGCTGCTTCAAAGGCGCTAAAAATACGCCGCCGGATTTCTAGGGCATCTTCAATGGTTTTGAGGCCAGGGGCATGGGTTTGCCAGTGATCGTTACCAAAATAAAAATGGCTGACCCCGGTGGCCACCACCAAGGAGTCAAAGGGCACTTCCCCCCCTCGGCAAATTAGGCGTTGCTGGGTCAGATCCACATCGATCGCCTCATCCATGAGCACGGTGACATTGCGATCCCGGCTGAGGATCCCCCGGAGGGGAGAGGCAATATCCGCCGGAGAGACTGTTCCCGTGGCCACTTGATAGAGCAGGGGTTGAAAGAGATGAAAATTGCGCTTATCGACCAAGGTGACCTGAAAGGCATCGGTGGGGGAGGGGCTCCCCAAGGCTTGAGCGGTGTACAGTCCCCCAAAGCCACCCCCCACAATCACCACCCGATGGGGTGGTTTAGTGGTTAGGGCAGAGGTTTGAGAGGACATTTGAGCAGAGCCAATCATATCTCCAGACTCCATATCACCAGACTCCCGATACAGATCGCTAGGGTAAAAGATAAAAAAATTATAACGACTCTAGGACAAACGATCGTTATATCCTTTAGGATCAATGGTCAGGATCGTTCGTCCCTGTCCCCCATACCCTGGGGTAAACGATCGGGTAGATGGGTAAGCACCCTCAGAGGAGATAGGCTATGGCAGATTTAACGGGAAGCTGGTTAGGAACCTACTGGCAGAATGAGGAACCCACTCGGTTTGAAGCGACCTTAATTCAGTCTGGCCATACCCTCACGGGCAACATCCTAGACGATAGCCACCTAGGGGATGCGAACCTGCAAGGAACAGTGGTGGGGCGCAAAGTTCACTTCATTAAGACCTATATTGGCAGCCCCCAGCTAGCCGACCTTGACTACACCGGCACCCTGAGCGAGGAAGAAGACTTTCTGCGGGGCAGTTGGGCCTTTGCCAACACCCGTGGCACAGGCCCCTGGGAGGCCAGACGATCGGGGGAGAATCTGGTGGCTACTTTTACGCGACAGTTGGCGGCGAGCCGCTAGCTTGGGATTGGCACCCTAGACCAGGACTTTATGCCAGGGTTTCAGGACAGTATCCCAGACCCCGCACAAACTGCCGTCGAAATTCTTCTACTTCTTCCCCCTCTGGGCTGCCGTGGGAGACCACCGCGATCTGGTAGCGCCGCATGACTTGAATGGCGGATTGCCCGGTTTCTAAGCTCCACAGGGCCATTTGCATTCGCACGGACGGGGTATAGGCCACTCCCAATTCATTTAAGTAGGCCTTGAAGTTGCCTTCTAGGGGGGTGAGGAGAGGGCGATAAAATTTGATCCGAATAATCCAACCGTCGATTTGATGGATCACGGTGAGAAACCTGAGGTTATCTTGCAGGTAGGTATGCAAATATTCTACGACTCTGAGGGTCAGGCTAGCATTGGCCAGGTAGTATAGGTAATCCATATCTTCACCTTCCAGACAAGGGAGAACGATCGCTAGGGATTTTTAGAATTTCTTAAGCTTATTTTTATTTTCTCCCCTAAGGGATCAGATTAATAGGGGAGAGTTCCTGCTTTGTATTGGGGGAATTTACCCAAAGGTCGGTTACAAAACTTTATACTTTAAATGCATTGAATCCTTTAAATACGTTGAATACGGTAAATCCTGTACGTGTCCTGCCTGGAGTTTTCCCTGAAGCCTCCCTAAACTTTTTCTAACCCCCTCCGATCGCTCCCCTACCTTTCCCCTACCATGGCCCATCCCTCCCCTCCCATTCTTGATGTCCGCAACCTCACGGTGGAGTTTAGTAACCGTGGCTCTGCGATCGTGGCGACCCGTCAGGTGTCTTTTCAGGTCTATCCTGGCCAAACCCTGGGGATTGTGGGGGAATCGGGATCGGGGAAATCCGTTTCCTGTTTAGCGGCCATGGGGCTTATTCCCACGCCTCCCGGTTGTATTCGTCAGGGGGAGATTTGGTTTACTCCGGCTCAACGTCCGGCGCTCAACCTCTTATCCCTGTCCCCAACACAGTGGTGCCAATACCGGGGCAAGGAAATGGGCATGATTTTTCAGGAGCCCATGACTTCCCTGAATCCAGTGTTTACCTGTGGGTATCAGGTCATGGAGGCCATTCGCCAGCATGAGGCGGTGACGGTTCAGGAGGCAGAGCAACGGACGATCGCCCTGTTCCAAGAGGTGCAACTGTTGCCGCCCCCGGAGGTGCTAGGGGAAACGCTGAGAGAGCAATTGGGGGCAAAACTGGGGGCAAAACTAGGGTCAAAGGTCAGCCCGGATCTGTTACAACGCCGAATTCAGCGCTACCAACGCCAAATCCTAGGGCGCTTTCCGCACCAGCTTTCCGGCGGACAGCGACAACGGGTGATGATTGCCATTGCGTTGTCCTGCAATCCTCGGCTGTTAATTGCCGATGAACCCACCACCGCTTTGGATGTGACCATTCAAGCCGCCATTTTAGACCTGTTACGATCGCTTCGGGATCGGCGCAATATGGCCTTAATTTTTGTCAGTCATGATCTGGGGGTGATTGGGGAAATTGCCGATCGGGTGGCGGTGATGTATCAAGGGGAAGTGGTGGAGCAGGGAACGGTCGAGCAGATTTTTGCCCAGCCTCAACACCCCTACACCAAAGGACTGCTGGCCTGTCGGCCCCGATTGGAAGTGAAGATGCCCCAACTGCCCACCCTGGCGGACTTCATGGAGATGCAGATTCGACCCGATGGCAGGGTAGGGGTGAAGGAGCGAGCCGATGCCCCCAGCCTGGAAAGTCTCTGGCGTGTTTCTGAGCCTGGGATTTCTGAGCCTGGGATTTCCGAGTCTGGGATTGATATTTCTGATAGTGCCACTCTTAGGAATTCCCCTCTTAGGGATACCCTTCGCGGTGACAAGCTTCCCACGGATCCCCCTCTGCTATCCGTGCAGAACCTGCGGGTTGAGTTTGCCCTTAAGGGAAGTTTAGGGCGCACCATGACAGCGGTGGATAATATTTCCTTTCAGGTGTGGCCCGGCGAAACCCTGGGTCTGGTGGGAGAGTCGGGCTGTGGCAAAACCACCCTGGCCCGCGCTCTGTTGCGCTTAGTGCCCATCACCAGCGGCCAGGTGGTGTTTGATAACCAGGATCTCAGTCGGATGAGCGATCGAGCTTTGCGTCGTTTACGGAAAGATTTACAAATTGTTTTTCAAGATCCTTCTGGCTCCCTCGATCCACGCCTAACCGTAACAGAAGCGATCGTGGAACCCCTGCTCATTCATGGCTTCAACAAAAAACGATCGGCCTACGAAAAACAGGTGGATTACCTTTTAGAAAAAGTCGGCTTAGAGCCCCAGGCTAAACATCGCTATCCCCACCAATTTTCAGGGGGGCAACGGCAGCGCATTTGTATCGCCCGCGCCCTTGCCTTAAACCCCCGCTTTATTATCTGCGATGAATCGGTTTCTGCTTTAGATGTTTCCGTCCAGGCCCAGGTTTTGAACCTGTTAAAAACCCTTCAGACCGACTTTAACCTGACCTATATTTTTATTTCCCATGATTTGAGTGTGGTTAAATTCATGAGCGATCGTATTTTAGTGATGAACCGGGGGAGAATTGAAGAAATTGCCCCTGCCAACGATATTTATACTCAGCCCCAGAGTGACTATACTCGCCAACTGATCGCCGCCATTCCCAAACTCCGTTAAGTACTTTATCAAAGTTTTAAACATTGCTGCATTGAGGGGGCTCCTCTGTTAGGATGAAGATGCAAGATCTAGAGCAATTGGGTAACTGCTGTGCATGACACCAACGATCGTTTTCCTGAAACCCATCCCGATAAACCACAGATGAATTTTCTGTATCCCCTCAGTCGCTATTATGGGCAATTTACCCCAGAACAATTGATTTTTAATGCCAATCTTCAGGAATTTGCCCAGCGCATTTCCTTGCTCTGTGGTCTGGAGACGGGGGGAAAGTTATCGCCAGAGGAAACCTATCAGCAAATTAAGGTGTTGTGGCAAAACCTAACGGAGTCAAAAAAGCAGTTACTCGACCAAGTGAAGCGGGATCACCCGAACCCGCCAGAGGATGAGCCCTAGGGTCTAGATCAGCCCTAGGGTAGACCGTTACAACTGTTACAACTGTTACAACTAGAACCTTTACAACTACAACACCGTGGACATCATAGACTCCATCTTAAAGGGCAAGGCTTGGGCGGTGACCTGTGCCTTCCTGAGACGACAGACTAAGCGAAAGGCTTGATGGCGATAGAGCAAAATAGGCAAAAGTTGGGGCAGGTTTACCATGGCCGATCGGGCATCTTTCATGGCACAGCCGGTAATACAGGCAATTTCATTGGCTCCCTGAAATACCGCATCCACGTTGAGGGCTTCCGTGATCAACACCTTCCAACAGGGGGGAGTCAGGCGGCCTTTTTCAATTAACTTCAGCCCTTCGATCGTGGCCAGGACAACCATACGATCCCCTTCCTGTAGCCGCAAATCATCGGAGGGCATACACTGGGCCGACTCATAGGCTGCCCGTTCGTGAAATATCGGCACCACACCATAGCCATAGGCCACTTCCCCCAAGAGCAAACCATTGAGGGTATCCCCCGCTTCGATCGTGTAGTCCGTGACTAAAATCGTTTGATGATTTAAACGGAAAAGACTCAGCACATTTTCCCCAAAAGCCGCCGCCGCAAACGCTTCCGCCGCCAGTTCCGACGCACAGAGCACCTGGGTATCAGGAAAAAGCTTGGCCACCGTATCCCGAAACCGACGGTGATAAGTCCGAATCACAAGGCCCGTGAGGGGGTTGGTGGCATGGGCCATCAGGGCCACCTCCAGGTTATCCATTTCCGATTCCGTCATGGCGATGACGCTGCGGGCGTTGGCCAGATGAACTTTCCCCAGGGCCGATTGGGTTTCGCTAACCACGATCGGCACTTGGTTCCAGAGTTTGGTATCCGCTTCCTTGTTGACGATCGCCACGCAGGGTTGACGGAAGGAGTGGAGCAACTCCATGACCCGCTGGGCCACCCGTCCCAGGCCAATAATGACCACATGATCCCGTTTGGGAATGGGCAGTCGGTGTTGGAAAAACTGGAAGCGCAGGGTTAGCAACCGCTCCGTGAGCAGGGCATACAACACCCCCACAAAGGCTGTGCCCGCCAGGGTTAAACTGAGGCTAAAGGCTTGCACCGGCCAGGGCAGGGGGGAAACAAAGTCAATATCCCCAAAAATATCCCCATAGCCCCCCAGCAAAAGGACGATCGTGGTTAAAAAGGCCCGTCCCAAGCTCAGATCCGGGTAATGCCGCCACAAGAGAACCGTTCCTCCTAGGAGCAAACTGAAAATGGTGAGGCTACAGAGGATCAACACCCGCCAGATTTGCTGCTGATACCGATCGCTCCAAAGCTCTGCCCAGGTCTGAAGGCTTTGTTGCCAATGACTCCGGTGAAACCAGGGCATCACCCAGCGATCTAGCCAGGATTGATCGCCGTGGTAGCGAAAAGGAGCATTCGAGGTGGTTAAGCTCTGCTCCGTAACTTCGATGGTAATAATCCGATCCCCCACCTGAACCGCAGCATCGGGATCCCAGCCATAAAACTGATCGTGGGGATAGCCCTCATCAAAGGCTTCGGGGCGGTGGGGGCGATGGTGACAGAGTAGGCGGCAATGGCGTTTTTGTAATTGTTGCAAACTAGAATGGGTGAGCCAGGGATGGTGAGGATCAATAACGTGCTGCACCGCTGAAAAGAGAAAATGGTTGAGGCGGAAAAAACCGATCGTTTCGCTATTGAGGGCGGCAAAGGCAAAGGCCGGGGCAGACAATTCCGTGGGTTCAAAGGAAACGTAATTCCCTAACTGCTCCGCTAGCAGGGTGTTGAGGTTTGCCTTAGCAGAGCGTACCACTAACCGAATGTGGGGATTGAGGGCACGGGCCGCCAAACCCGCTTCAATATTAATGCGATCGTCTGCGGTGACCAATAAAGCGGCTCGACAGTAGCGAATCTGGGCCGCTTCTAAAATTTCCGCATGACGACAATCTCCGAGATAAAACCCATCCAAATAGCCTAACAGGTTGGGGATTTCCCATTCCGTGGGTTCCGCCCGTTCAATAGCATGAACCACAACCCCAAAATCCTTGAGAATAGCAGCACAGTGTTGCCCCACACTTCCCAGACCACAAACCAAAAACTGATCCGTGCCCTGATCCATGACATCAGCCGGAAAAAAGAAGCGATCGTCTAGGGAAGTAAAGGAAAAGCCCATAAGAACTACGGAGATTCCAGGGTTACAACGGCTGGGCTAACCCTACGGATTATAGTGGAGTTACAAGACTCTTCAGCGCTTCGGGGGCAGTTCCTAAAGGAAAATTCACATTTAAGACGTTGTAAGACGTTGAAACTTGACCTACCCCACTCCCGTATCTTTTTTACTTTATCTGGTTTTTACCGTATCTTTTTTCTACCCTATCTTCTTTATCTCTTCCGATCGTCCGGGTTATATGAGCCAACGCAAACGCATTGCTTTAATTGTTTTTTTGAGTGGTCTGCTCCTGGGAGCGGGACTGCTGTGGTTAGTCTTTCCTGAAGCGCCCCTAGCTCAGTTATCCTGGCAAGGGTGGCTGGCCATTGCGGTAATGCTGATCTCCCTGTTGGGCAATGCCTTTACCTCCCTACCCGCCGATGTGGTCTTTTTGGGCGGTCTGGCGGTCTTGATGATTGCTGGCATTCTGGATGAGAAAACGGCTCTCTCTGGTTTCGGCAATTCCGGGATGGTGACGGTGGGGGTGTTGTACGTGGTGGTGACGGGGCTTCAGCAAACGGGGGGGCTGTCTTGGATTTCCCATCATGTGCTAGGGCAGCCGAAGGGGTTAACCCGTGCTTTGGGTCGCCTGATGTTACCGGTGGTGCTCCTCAGTTCATTTTTGAATAACACCCCTGTGGTGGCCATGTTTATTCCCGTAGTGCAGGAATGGGCTCGGAAACTGCGCCTCAGCCCCTCCAAGTTGATGATTCCCCTCAGCTTTGCGGCCCTGTTTGGGGGCATCTGCACCCTGATCGGCACTAGCACCAACCTGGTGGTCAATGGTCTACTCATTGACAGTACCCAGTCCGCTGGCTTGGGGCTTTGGGATATTACCTGGGTGGGGCTCCCCTGTGCCCTGGCGGGGACGCTTTACTTATTGCTCTGTCACCAATGGGTTTTGCCCGATCGTAAACCGGCGATTAGTACCACAGAGCCGCGAGAATATACGGTGGAAATGGTGGTGGAACCGGGGGGAGCGATCGTCGATAAAACGGTGGAGCAGGCGGGGTTACGGAATTTACCCAGTTTATTTTTAATGGAAATTCAGCGAGGGGAGGAGGTGTTACCAGCGGTAAACCCCAAACAGCGGCTCCAAGCCAACGATCGTTTGGTCTTTGTGGGGGCCTTGGATTCTGTGGTGGATCTTCAGCGGTTTCGGGGGTTACAACCCTCCACGGATCAGGTGTTTAAGCTCAACCTACCCCGCACGGAGCGATCCCTAGTGGAGGCGGTGGTGTCCAATACTTGCCCACTGGTGGGGCAAACCATTCGGGAAGGGCGTTTTCGGACTCGATACCAGGCGGTGGTGATTGCCGTGGCACGGAATGGCGAACGGTTGCCGGGCAAAATTGGGGATATTTGCCTCCAAGCGGGGGATACCCTGCTGGTGGAAGCGCCTCCCACCTTTTTGGAACAACGGAAGGGCTCGCGGGATTTTTACCTGATCAGCGGCATTCCCGACTCTGAACCCCTGGATCACAATAAAGCGCCCCTCGCCTTGGTGATTTTAATCCTGATGGTGGTTTTAGCCAGTACAAACGTCCTCAGTATGCTCAATGCAGCGAGTTTGGCGGCGATCCTGATGTTGGCAACCCGATGCTGTAGTCCCGATCGGGCCATTCGCAATATTGAATGGTCGGTCTTGGTAGTGATTGGGGCCGCCCTGGGCATTGGCTATGGTCTAGAGCAAACGGGAGCAGCTACCGCCATCGCCTCCACCTTCATTGGCTCCGCAGGGCGCAATCCGTGGGTAGCTCTCGCCATGATTCACCTGATTACCTCCGCCATGACCGAAATTATTACCAACAACGCAGCGGCAGCCCTGATGTTTCCCATTGCCCTGGCCGTGTCCAAGGATTTGGGGGTGAGTGTGTTGCCCTTTGTGATTTCTGTGATGATTGCCGCCTCCTCTAGTTTTATGACCCCCATTGGTTACCAAACCAACTTGATGGTCTACGGGCCTGGCGGCTATCGCTTTGGGGATTTTGTTCGGGTAGGAGCCCCCCTGACAATCATTTTCTTTGCCATTACCATGGTGCTTGCCCCGATCGTTTATCCCTTTTATCCCCGCTAATGCCGTCCCTCCTAAGTCTGTCCGCGCTCAATTATCAGCTAACCACTCTGGAAAGATAACCCTATGCCCCGCCAATCTGCCCCTCAGTCATCTGCTTTATGGTTAACCTTTTCAAACCTATGGAAAGCAAGTTTCTGGTTACGATTGATCCAGACCTTCTATCATCCTTGGGTGGGCATTTTAGGACTAACGATCGTTGCTTGGATGGGGAATGTTTTGCGTTTGCCCCTCTTTTTTGGGGTAGATTTCCTGTTTGGCAGCATTGCGGTGATGTTAGTCTTAAATTTCTATGGGATCACCGCTGGAGTTTTGGCCGCTGCCATTGCCGGTAGCTACACCTGGATCGTCTGGGAACACCCCTGGGCCCTGATCATTTTTACCTTAGAAGGGCTTTGGGTGGGGCTGGGACTCAAGCGAGGGTATCGCAATCTACTTCTGATTGACCTCGCCTACTGGGTTCCCCTAGGCATGATCCTCGTATCTTTTTTCTATGGTAAACTCTTAGACTTTTCCCCTGCGGGAACCCTATTAATTGCCTTAAAACAGGGGCTCAATGGTATTTTTAATGCCTTAATCGCCAGTATTATTAGTAACTTTATTTCCACTACTTTTTTAAAGAGCCGTCAGACCTATCAACCCTCCTTCCAACAGGTCGTATTCACCTGGTTAGCCTTTGCAACCATGACCCCCTTACTGTTGATTACGATCGTTACTGGGTATAATAACTTACAGGATTTAGAGGCGGAAATTTGGTCTACCTTAGAAGTAACCAGCAGCGCAGTCCAGCAGAATATTGAAAATTGGTA
>DALYGI010000100.1:0-11517 GCA_031971595.1 Prochlorotrichaceae cyanobacterium CTOTU29312 | reverse complement strand
CCCCATGCGGCCCTCTCTAAAATTGATGGTTGAATTGATGGTTGTCTCGACCCATTCACCCTGGACAATCTAGGTTATCTTGCCACAAGACAGCCTAGGGGAGAAGAGGGGAAGTTAGTTCCAGTTCCCTCCTGGGATGGGGCTAGGGGGTGGTCGGCTTTTGACAACCAAAAACTTAGCGAGTACGCACCAAGATCACCGTGCATTGACTCCGCAGGGCCACCTCCTCCGCCACCGAAAGCCCTAGTTTGCCCTGGGCAATTTGTTGGAGATGCTGAAGGAAATGATCCCGACTCGCTCCAATCACAATCACATCACAACGATCGTGGTGAATATCTAAGGCTCCCCCCCAATTTTGCTTCCTGTCTACGGTGAAATGTTCACTCTTGCCGTGGCTTAAATCCACGATCGCTTGGGCGATGGAGGGGCTGCTCAATTGCACCGCTTCAATGGGACATTCAATTTTTTGGCGCAGTTGCTGGACGATCGTTTCTAAAACGGGCCGGGCTTGGCGGTCTAAGTTAGCGCAACTGGGATTGGTAATTTGACAAAGCTTAATTTCTGGGGTGCTACCCACGGCAATCAGACCGGGGAGAAGTTGGAGGGTTTCTTGGGTATTGGGGCCGCTGCCCACGGGAATTAACCAGCGGTTGAAATGGAGCCGAGCCAGGAGGGAGGGGTATTGGGTAGGGCTCTGTTGCAGACGATCGGCCAGTTTGACCAGAATCACCGTACAGGGGGCTTGGCGAATGAGGGTATCCATGGCATCCCCAAAGAGACGATCGGGGCTATTGCTCTTACCTTTCCAACCCATAAACATCAGGTCAATGCGACGATCGCGGATGGTCTCTAGAATGGCGGGTGCAATACCATGACCAACCCGAATCTGCGTATGGACGGAAATCCCCCAATCTTCCCCCAGATCTTGGGCTTTACGCAGGAGTTTACGAGCCCGATCCGTATCCACCTTGGCCGTATAGGGGGACTGATTTTTGGGAATAGTAATGATCTGCAAACACTCCAATTCATAGTTTCGATCGCGGGCAATGGCCGCCGCCAGTTGGAGTAACGTGGGGGCCGTTTTGGGGTTCGAGAGGGGAACCAATAAGCGCCCTCGCCCCGTGGCAGGCCCGTGGGTTTGGTACACCACATAGGAGGGGTCAGTGTGGGCATTCCCCAGGTTGCCATCCCTAGACTCTAGCTGTTGAGCTTCCACCCGAATAATATCGCTGAGGGTAATAATGCCGACCAAGCGCCGACCATCCGTAACGGGCAATCGGCCAATATCGTGAAGATTGAGTAGGTGGAGAACATGGTTGAGGGTATCTTGGGGCTGCACCGTAATTAACGATCGGGTCATCACGGACTCCACCATCTGCTGAAGATCCGCGCTCTGGGCATAACCGGACAGATCGGACTGACTGAGAATCCCCACCAATTCCCCATTGCTCACCACGGGAAACCCCCGATGGGGAGAATCCAAAAAGATTTTTAAGGTTTCTTCTAAGGTCAGGTACGGACTAAGGGTTTGGACTTGGGTTTGCATCACCTGGCTGGCCGTAAGCTGCTCCCAAGGGGCCAGGGTTTGACGACTGGCATGGATTTCTAAGCCTTGCACCTTGACTAAACGATCGTATAGGGATCCCCTAAAAATTTTATTCCCCACGCTGTAGGAAATAATGCTACTGAGCATCAGGGGTAACACCAAATTAAAATCCCCGGTCATTTCAAAAATAATCAGGATTGCCGTCAAGGGGGTTTTGGCCACCGCACTAAAAAAAGCCCCCATCCCCGCCAGGGCATAGGTACTAGGGGAACCAAGGGGAATCAGCAAACTACTGGGAAAATGGGGCAGACCTTGAATGCTAATGGCACAGAGGGGGACTAGATAACCCAGGGAACTCCCCAAAATTAAGGAAGGGGCAAACAAGCCACCGGAAGCTCCCGATCCCGTGGCCACTAAGGTTAAACAAAATTTACTCGCAAAGGCCAGGAGAACCACATACCACAGGACTTCGCCGCTGACCAAATACTCCTGCAATCCCGCATTGTTACGAAAGGCCGGAGGCAGCATGGCAATCACCAGACCGGAAATAGCTCCTGCTAAGGCCACCCGATAGGGCAAGGCCAGGGGCACAAAACGATCGTACAGGGCCCGACTGCTAATAATGCCTTGGCAAAAGAGCCCCCCTAAGCATCCCGCCAGGGCCCCAATTAACAACAAAAATGGCAGATCCTCCACTTCATGGATCGTCCCCTGAGCTTTTAAGCTGGAAACGGAGAGCAGCCCGTAGCCCCCCAATTGCCGGGACACCATCGCCCCCAAAAAGGACGCAATGATCGCCGTCCCCAGGGTCAGGCTAGAAAGATCCTGAAGTAACTCTTCAATGACAAACATCACCCCGGCCAAGGGCGCATTAAACCCCGCTGCCAAACCCGCCGCCGCCCCCGCTGCAATCATCTGACGGCGATAGTTGGGAGAGGTGGGAACCCAGCGCCGCATTTCCCCCGCCAGAGCCGCCCCAATCTGCACGGTGGGCCCCTGCCGTCCCAAGGACATCCCCGATCCCATGACCAGGAGGGTACTCAGGAGTTTAACCGTGGCCACCCGTAAATTGAGGGCCAGGGGAACCCGCGATAACGCCGCTTTGACCTGGGGAATCCCGCTGCCCGTGGTCTCCGGGCCAAAGGTTTGACTCAGCCATCCGGCTACAAAGCCCCCCAGTGCCCCAATCAGCGGCAGCCAGACCCAGCCCAAGGCCACCTGCCGCACGCGCAAGGTACCCAGAACCCCCCCGGAGTGTTTCAAAAGAACGGCGGCCAGACCAGAAACCACCCCAATTAAACAGGCCTCCAGGACGGCAATTTCCTTAGAGCCGAGGCCGCAATGTTGCCAAAAAGACGATCGCCAGCGCAGAAGGGAAAACGATCGGAAGGGCTTACTCAACCGATCCGGATCGGGTAAATTTGAATCAGGCAAACCCCTATTCGGCCAATGTGCATTGGGCAGATAGGGTTTGAGCCAGGGAGGGCAGAGCCGATGCGCTAGGGAAAGCCCTTGCTTCAATCGCGCCTTCATAAGAAAAAGGGGAGTTTAGAAACTCAGAGTCTTGAGACCTGAGCGGAAAAAGAATACACGGGAATTTATTCCCCCATGCTACAACTAAGTTGATCCTTCGCCCCTCAGACTAACCACTGGCGCAGTAAGTTGGAGAGGGATTTGGAAACCAGATCAAACTCAGGGGTTTTTCCCCCTTGGGCAAACAGACTCCGCTGCACCGTTTCCAGATCAAACAAAATTTCCCGCTGCTCTGCCTGACGAACCCAGCTTTCCACCCAGCCCACCACCGCCCAGCGTTTGCCCTGGGTAATGGGGTTAACCCGATGCAAGGTCGTAGAAGGATAAACGATCGCTGCCCCCGCAGGGAGTTTATAAGCCTGCTCGGTATCCGCCCCTTCAATGACTAACTCTCCCCCCTCATAGGCTTGGGGATCGCTTAAAAAAACCGTAAACGACAGATCACTGCGGTGCTTCCCCGCCATCAGAGCATTATCCACATGGCGGCCATAGGCCATACCCACCCCATAGCGGCTAATGAGCAGGGAATGGAGCAACCGGGGCCGAGCCGCCGCCTGAAATAAGGAATTTGCCAACAGAACCTCGGTCACTTCCGCCTTAATTGCCTGACCCGTGGGATCAGAGGTGGCAACCTGCTCATTCCCCTTCACGGTTTTGGCGTGCCACCCCGCTGTACTCCGTCCATCCACCAGACTAACCCCCTGGAGACGATCGTGCATATTCTGGACTTGGGAAGGACTGAAGAGATCCAGCAGTTGAAATAACATAGAGGGTAAGACTAGCCCTCGCCGCCCTCACCGCCTTCATCACCCTCAGGAGAAGCTTCAGGGCTAGGCTCCTCCGTACCCTCTTCCCCCTCTTCTGTGCCCTCAGCCTCAGGAGAAGTTTCGGGAGCAGGGCTAGCTTCGGGGGCAGGTTCTGATGTTCCTTCGGGGGTGGGAGAGGCTTCTGGGGCCGGGGATGCTTCTGGAGCCGGGCTAACGGCCTCCGCAGGAGAAGCTTCTGGAGAGGGGGCTCCTCCACCTTGATCAGCGGCGGTACAGGCAACGGTAGAGACGGCAATGCCCAGGGCTAAAAAGAGTTCTACAGATTTAATCGGTTTCATGGCAGATTTTAAGGAAAGTTTCCAAATGGTCTAGAAGCGTAACACTGTTAAGAAGTTTTTTCAATAACCGCAGTGACTTCAATCACCGATCGATCTGGGTAGGAATTTACCGGATTATGGGAATGAGAGTGATAATAATGAAGAAGTGGATCCACACAAGTTTTTCTGAAGGACTCTAGGGGAACAAAATCCTAGCCGCTTCTAGGATCTTGAAACCGCCAAGGCAAGCGAATCCGATCGCCCTTCTGGGAAACCCTCTCCCGATCCAGTTCACCGCTCTTATTCAGCCTTCCCGCATGAAAGAATTCGTTCTTCCTCCTCAGCCATCACCTTTTTTAGAAGATCAAATCCGCCTCCTGTTAGATCAGTATCAGAAAGGGGTCAGAACCTTTACCAGAGTTAGCCTCAAAGGGGGAAAGGTGGAAGTGATCGCGCCCAATTTGCCCAATGCGAACCTGAGCCACCTCGATCTGCGTGACATTAATCTTAATAAGGCCAACTTAGCCCAGATCAATGGGGAAGCAACGACTTTCTTGAGGGCAGATCTGAGCGAAAGCAACTTAATGCAAGCGGATCTCCGCAGTGCCAATCTCAGCCGGGCCAAGTTAAGGCGGGCCAATCTCAAGGAGGCCTATTTGGTGGGCACTGACTTAAGCAATGCTGATCTCAGCGGAGCAAATTTAACCCAAGCCGATCTGTCGGGAGCTTACCTAGAGGACACCAATTTGCAAGGGGCTATTCTCACCCAAACCCGGATGCCCGATGGCAGTGTCCATGATTGAAGGTGGGTTAATTAGGGGTGTTAAACAATATTTCCCAGGTCGATCGCCCCACAACCCCATCGATCTCTAGGTCAAATTGCTCTTGAAACTGCCGGACAGATTCCTCCGTTTCTTGGCCAAAAATACCGTCGATCTCCCCGGCGTAAAACCCTAAGGCTCCTAGCCGTTGTTGCAGCCGCTCCACCGCCGTCCCCTCACTGCCCAGACGCAACAAGGGAAAACTAATGCTTGTCCCAGAGGGGGGGGCCTGAGTTGAATTACTAGGGGCCGGTTCTGGCGTAGGCTGAGGCGATCGTTCCGGGTTGGGTGTGGTTGAAGGGGGCAAACTGGGGGGTTGGCTGGCGGCCTCTGGAATAGGGAAGGATTGGGCGGTGGGATTAGGGGGAGGGGATGCTGTAGATGAGCCTAGCGGTGACACCGTAGCTGGGTCAGGAGGTACAGGAGTTGGTACAGAAGTCGATTGTGGGTTTGATTGCGGGGTTGCTTGTGGTGTAGCGGCGGCAGTAGGCGCGGGTTGAATGGGCGCAGGTTGGGAAGATTGCCCCTCCGCATTGGGCAATAATCGGCTCCAATCCACCAGGGTCATTTGCCCCGTGGTCGGCAGGCCCGCCGCTTGCTGAAAGCGCTGTACCCCCTGTTGGGTCGCTTCGCTAAAAACCCCATCCACCCGGCCCAGGTAGAACCCTAACAACTGAAGGATAGACTGTAGCTCCGTAACCTGGGGCCCTTGACTACCCAGAGTCAAAACCGATCGGCCGGGAGAGCCAGGATTAGCGATGGCCGGTGAGGACGGCTGAGCCTGGAGGGGGGACAGGCCCCCTAGGCTCATTCCCAGTACCAGACCCAGCCCTAAGCAGCGAGCAGCAAAAATCATGAGCGTTTGGGGGAGAGCATCATCATCATATTACGGCCTTCTTTCTTGGGAGGTTGCTGAATCTCAGCCATATCCTCCAGATCGCTGGCCATACGGGAGAGCAGGTCGTGGGCGAGGTCACTATGTTGAATTTCCCGCCCCTTAAAGGTAATGGTGGCCTTAACCTTATCCCCGGCTTTTAAGAAGCGCTGAGCTTGATTAACCCGAACTTGGTAGTCATGTTCATCGATTTTATAGCGCATCTTTACTTCTTTGACTTCAGCGGAATGCTGGCGTTTCTTTGCTTCCCTGGCCCGCTTTTCTTGCTCAAACTTATACTTGCCGTAATCCATAATCCGGCAGACTGGGGGATCGGCTTTGTCACTGACCAGAACCAAGTCCAAATCTTGCTCTTGCGCTACTTTGAGAGCATCTCGAGGAGATAAAATCCCTAGCTGCTTGCCCTCACTGTCTACTACACGGACTTTCGGGAATCGGATGCGTTCGTTAATTTGGGGCAGATCCCGGGTGGGTTTTCGAGAACTATTATTAGTATTGGAATTTAAAGCCATTCAGAGATTACTTAGACCTCGTTCTAAGAAATGATTAACGTTGGAGCGGTTTGCTCCTCTACGGAAGCGATCAAGGGACAATACCCCTGATGGATGGATTCTAGCCCAGAATTTTAAGATCCTCAAGGATTTTGCCCGAATCATGGGGTCTTCCTTAAAAATCTTAACTTTCATCGATTCCAAACTGAATCACCGTACTGCGAAGACGACTCGAAAGAAACATGGCGATCGCTCGGTAAAAGCGGGCTGCAAAGCCGGGGTTATCTTGCAGTTGTACGGAGAGGCGATGTTGAGCAATGGAAAGAATGAGGGATGGTTCTAGGGTGCGAACGGTGGCAGCGGCGCAGCGGGCATCGACGAAGGACATTTCTCCTAAAATTTCCCCCACCCGTAAGCGGGCGAGTTCTTTTTCCCCATGACAGACCACTAACGTTCCGGCCATGATGATGTAGAAAGTATCCAGGTCTTGGCCTTGCTGAATCAAATCTACCCCGGCGGCTAGTTCGTGCAGTTTGCCATGTAGCCGGAGCCAAGCCACATCTGACTCATCCAACGCACTTAAAATAAATTCGCCCTTACTCATCATACCCTCCGTGTAATCCTCAGTGATCCCCAAATTCAGCGTTGAGCATGGCAAAAAACTGTTTTCCTGTTGCGAATTCTTTTATCCTATAGGAAGACGTTCCGATCGTGAGCATTTGCTAGTTATGGTTGCTTTAGCACAAGTTGAAGATTTAATTAAATCCCACATTCAAGATTCCCAAGTGTTTGTAGAAGATTTAACCGGAGGGGGAGATCATTTGCAGGTCACAGTGATCTCTAGTCAGTTTCAGGGGCAGACGCGGGTGAAGCAACATCAGATGGTATACAGCGCGGTCCGAGGTGAAATGGCTTCGGAAGCGATTCATGCCCTAGCACTCAAGACCTTTACCCCCGAAGAATGGCAGAAGCAGGAGTGAAGGAAGTTTTGAGTTTTAAGTTTTGAGTTTTGAGTTTTGAGTTTTAAGTTTTGAGTGGGGAGTAGTGGAGTAGTGGAGTAGTGACTGTCTCCATTCCCTATTCCCTATTCCCTAACCCCTACCCCCCATGACCCCTTCCAAACTTTTGCCTAAGATTATTGTGCTGGATGATGATCCAACGGGATCCCAGACTGTTCATGGTTGCCTGTTGCTGATGCAATGGGACGTAGAGACGTTGGAGGAGGGGCTGAGGGATTCATCTCCCCTGTTTTTTGTGTTGACCAATACCCGCGCTTTGCCTCCCGATGGGGCGGCGGCGGTAACCCGTGAGGTTTGCCACAATTTGAAAGAGGCGATCGCTGCGGTGGGGGTGGAGCATTTTCTGGTGGTGAGTCTATCGGATTCGACGTTACGGGGCCATTTATGGTTCCTGCTTTTTTTGAAGGGGGACGCATTACCCGCGAGAGTGTGCATTACCTGATGGTGCAGGGGGTGCCTACGCCGGTTCATGAAACGGAGTTTGCGCGGGATTCGGTGTTTGCCTACCGCCATAGTTATTTGCCGGACTATGTGGCGGAGAAAACGAAGGGGCGAATTGGGGCGGATCAGGTGGAGCGCTTTGTGCTGGAGGATTTGCGGCAGACGGATCAAAGTTTGGAAAATCGGCTCCTACAACTTACCGACAATACCTGCGGGGTGGTGGATGGAGAGGTACAGAGTGACCTCGATCGCTTTGCCCAGGCCGTATTGGAGACCGCGCAGGCAGGGAAGCGTTTTCTGTTTCGGAGTGCGGCTAGTTTGCTCACCGCCTTGGCCAATTTGCCCCCCCAACCGATCGCGGCGGAGTCCATGAGTCAGTACCGCAGGACGATCGCTCCGGGGGCGGTGATTGTGGGGTCTCATGTGCGAAAAACGACGGCTCAATTAGAAATTCTGCTCCAAGAGTCAGGAATTACGGGCATTGAAGTCAATGTAAAACGGTTGCTGGGGACTGGAAAATCAGGTTTTGAAACCCTGTTAACAGAAACATTGCAAGACATTGAACGGGTTTATGGCCAGGGCAAAACTCCGGTGATCTATACAAGCCGAGAAGAGTTGCAGTTTCCTGATATTGATACCCGTTTAACCTTTGGCATTGAAGTGTCCCAATTATTGATGGCGATCGTCCAAAATCTGCCCTTAGATCTCAGTTTTTTGATCAGCAAGGGGGGCATCACCTCTAACGACACCTTAAGTACAGGGTTAGCCCTGAAACGGGCGCGACTGCTAGGGCAAATTCTGCCGGGGGTTTCCGTAGTTCGCACAGATGCGGATCATCCCCGTTTTCCCAGCCTTCCGGTGGTATTGTTTCCAGGAAATGTGGGTAATGAAGATGGCTTGGCCAGGGCCTATCGCCTTTTGGCAAGTTAGGAATTAGGAGTTAGGAATTAGGAATTAGTATTGAGGTTTAGCAACGATCGTTTTGATCGGGTTAGTATTACACCGAGATCCCCGGTTTTTCTGGTCTTCGTTGTTCAAGCTTGGTTTTCATCCATAAAAAACCGGGGATCAGACTAAAAAGCTAGTAAGTTTTACCTCAAACCCATTCCCTATTCCCTATTTCCCATTCCCTAACCTACCAGGGACTTCCAATCAGGGTAAAGGCAGACCAATAAAAGGGATGGCTGAGGTTTAACTGCTTAGACTCAGAGGTGTTAACTAAAATCTGTTCGGCCAGCGCGGGGCTAATAGCGATCGAGCGATTGGAGAGGTTGAGTTGGTTGTATTCAATGTTGCCAATTTCACCCCGAAGCATGGCCAGTTGCGCTTGTCTGAGGGCTTGGGTACGGCTGTGATTGTCATTTAACTGGTTATAAAATTCGCCCATTAAAACCATGGTTCCTACGTCGCTCACCTGCCAGAGGCTAGCTAGGGCAGATTGGGCTCCCATTTGAATGGAAAGTCCTGCAAATCCTAGCTCGGCATTGTCGTTGCCGGTAGCGGTATTACAGGCGCTAATCACAAATAATTCTACTTCTCCTGCTTGATCTAATTCCAGGTTTTCCAGTTCATCTAATCTGAGTTTCCGATCGAAAAATTGGAGATATGAAATGTCCTTAATTTTTAGGTCTGCAAATTGATTGGACGGATTGAGAATACCACTGGCTCGGTTCGATCGGAGATTGGGTAGATCCGGTACGATCACTTCACCAAAGTCTGCATGGGTTGCCAAATGCATGATTAGGGATCGATCGTTAAAGGCTTGTTGATTTTGTTTCAAGATATTCTGTAAGTTTTCAAAGGTAAATTGCTCATCTTGGAGTACCTGGGTGGGACGAGTTTTACGCACTAACTCTAACTCTAACTCTAGGGGAACGGCAGGTAAGGGCGCATTATCATTATTGGCAAAGGCTGATGCCCCCATGGCGAGGGTCTGGGTTTGATTGAGGGAAACTTCTGTATCGTCTAAATAGCTGATACTGGGGACTAAGGCTAACCCATATTCTTCAATGAAAAATTGATCGGTTTTGCGGTTATAGAGTGCGGCTAAGGGAATCGATCGTAGTCCTCGACCTAGAACAAACATGAGGTTATCAACTGGCTGATCTTGTAGAGCTTCCGTAATAGGTTTAGCAATCCAATCATAGAGTTGAGCGGCAAAGGGCTTATAGCCCCGGCTATTTTCAGGATCCAGCAAACGATCGCGCAGAAGTTGAGTCGATTGGGAGACACGTAGGCGATTAACCCGATCGGGAATTTGAATTTGTTTAATTTCCTCTTCGGTTACCACGAGTAAAGATAAACCATCTTCTTCTAAGGGCGGATCATCTGGTCGTAAAATACGTCCTCGACTAAAAATAGTATCTTGGGAATACTCTGTCTGATCCGTGAGACGATCGTAATAAAGATAAACCGCCGCAAAGGTTTCAGAATCTTGGTTTTCCAGATGATTATTATTAATCGATCGGAGTAACTTTTGGACTTCTTCAGGGGTTGCTTGACGGAGGGGATCTCGACCAAATGCATTTTGAAACTCTAGGGTATTAATATCTTCGATCGCTTCTAGGGGCGTTATGCTCCTGTTGACAGAACTGACTAAGTTACTACTTACTTGGGGAGCGATAAACTGGATGGTAACCGGGGGATTGTCTCGACCCGCTAAGACTTGGATATTGCCACCAATAACACTCCCTGGAAAAGCTTGGATTGGAGGTAAAATTGCCAAATCAGTACGAAAATTACCTGCAACTCCGTTATTCGTCAGACGGGTATCCCCCACCACAAAGGGACGATTGAAGGCTTGCCCCCCGTGAACGATCGTAATGGCTCCATTTTCTGATCCTACGGTGGAAATGCTCGATCGATTAATTGTATCGGTGGCTCTAAAAAACCGTTTTGCACTAATATTAACAGCCCCCCCAAGGGTTTCAATAGCCCCCACTTGAATATCTCCCGGTTGGGTTCCGGGTTGATTGGTAAGGGGCGTTTTTATCCCTAGGGTCTCTAGGGTGACATTTCCCCCTGTTGTTTGTAGATTCTGGGTTTGAATAAATCCATCTTGACTGGTGAGATTCAGGTTATGAGCATTGAACAGATTACCCTGAATTTCTAAGTTATTTTCGGTGGTAATAACAAGATTTGAGAAGGGATTTTCTTCTCCTACATTACCCTGAGCCAGAAAACGATCGGCAAGAATAGTTAAATCTAGATTCTGTTCAGGCTGACTGTCTAGGGATCGGGAAAATTGAATATCTGTTCCTGTGAGTTGAAGGGACTGATAAACCTCAACCGGATCATTAAAAACTTGACTACCGATCGTGTTGATTTGATTGGTATTGACAATAGTTTTTTCGTTGGGAAAATCCTGATTATCCGTTTCTAAACTAGCCAAGGGAGACAGGGAGCCGATCGCTCCATCAAACTGGGTTATCCCCCCTGTTTCTAGGGTTAAACTGCGAGGTGTGGTATTGGTGGTATTGGGGTTAGAATCGATCGTTCCCTGAAATATAATCGAGCCCTGTTGGGTACTACTTAACCGCACATCGGTACCTAAAAGCAACTGTCCCTGATAGGTTTGATTACCTCCCGACTGAATATTGCTATTGAGTTTAATATCATTGGCTTGTAGGGTCAGATTATAATACTCCCCATATTCTGGACAGGTTAATAAGATAGTCTCGCTGCCAA
>DALYGI010000099.1:0-11723 GCA_031971595.1 Prochlorotrichaceae cyanobacterium CTOTU29312 | reverse complement strand
AACGAAGAGGTTGTTGTTCTCTTGAACATTGGTTCACATGATGAAGTATATTGATCATTGATTAAAGGAAACGGAAACGTGATGCTTCGCCCTCAACGTTTTTTGTGACTCAGGGAAGGAGCGATCGGGCTGGGAGATAAGGAGAGGCGCGGCGAGCGATCGCTTTTGTATAACCAAGAACGATCTTAATTTTGTGACAAGTACGATCGTTCTTGTATGGTGCATTCATTCAATGTCACGCACCTATTAACCCATTCAATCGATTTAACCATCAGGGAGCGTATCAATATCCTCTACCCAGAAATCACCGTATACCCATATTTGAGAGTTATTATAAAGTTCACTGAGAATGGACTTTCGGGCACCAGATTTATCCCAGGGTTGAAGATCAGAATCTAATTCACAGAAACCAAGCCAAGTGTGTCCCTCTCTCCGCAGTTCCTCCCCTTTCACTAAGATTGCTGCCAGCACCGCTAAATCATAGGGTTTGAGCGATAGTTCCATTGTGCCTAGAGATATTTGACGCTCTAGCATCGGTTCAGAGAGCGAAAATACCTTCACAGCCGGATCATTGGCTAAGTCCTCCAGTCGTTGTGAAACTTTCGTTAGTTCATTGGCAACTAGCCCATCAAACTGATTGAATACTCGAAAAGCTGCCCTTGCATCCTCAATAGTTATACGATTTTCATCCCTTGCCCATCTAACAAATTTACGCAGATCTTCCGATCGGGAACGAGGCGCAAACCGTCGAGGAACTGTTTCACGGGCTTCTGTAAGACAGATAGCAGGAACGTGTAATTCAAACTCACTGGACTGTGCCCGCATCAGCAATTGAGCAGCTTGCGGACTTTGTAAATGACCTGGAGCGATAATGTCTACTACCCAATTTGTTTCAACCAAAACTGCTGTAGGTTTCACTGGGTAGCTTTACTCCATCTAGGGCCAGCCGCCCTCACTTCACCTAAACGAAGAAGGTTAATGATTGGTTCACCGAACAGTTTTCTTAAATCATCGGGTAGTTTTTCGGTGCTAGAGGAGAACTTCAGTTCTTCAAGCCATCGTTGAATTCGTGATTCAAATTCAATCTCCCCTTTCCATTGATAATCTGCGGGCGGTAGCAAGGAGTATGGAAGCTGTGCTTCGCCAACAATATGAATCGATGCTCCGTTAGATTCTTCCAAAGAATCACGAAGGAGAATAATGCGCTCACCAAAGACAAGAACACCGATGGAGCAATTTCTAGATAACATAAGACATTTTAGTTGCTCAATAGCAATTGGCTTGTGCAGAACAATGTCGCTGAGCTTAACCTCCACGATCATTAAGCATTCTCCATCTGGGCTGATAACAACAATGCCTGGTTGAGCTATTTGCATGGTCTTAAGCAGATCGGGGTAATTATCCTGAGGTGGGGATCAGGGCAAAACAAGGGTTTCAGACATTTTTAGCGCGGTTTATTTTCCCGGTCTACTTATTTTAACACTGCCGATCGTTTTGTCGGATATGTTGAGTCCACGGTTCCCCAACCTAGGTCAAGCATTTTTAGGGGCACACTCCCAGAGAAGAATGCTACGATCGTCCACGCTATTCTTCCGACCCAATCCCTATGCCGCTCACCGTTGATCAACTCCTCACCACAGACATCTCCCGCCCTGCCCGCTACCTGGGTACGGAGATCGGCTCGGTTCACAAGCCCTGGTCTGAGGCGATCGTTCGTTGGTGTTTGACCTACCCGGAAATCTATGAGGTGGGGGCTTCTAATCTGGGGCACATTATTCTCTACAACATTCTTAATACTCAGCCCCGCCAACTCTGCGATCGTTCCTATTTGCCAGCACCGGACTTGGCGGCGAAACTGCGGGAAACCCATACGCCTCTGTTTGCGGTGGAGTCCAGACGATCGCTGTTGGACTTCGATATTCTCGGTTTTAGCCTCAGCTATGAGTTGGGGGCGACGAATATTCTGGAAATGCTGGATCTGGCGGGGATTCCGCTGACCAGTGAGGAGCGGGAGCAGAGCGGCCAAACCTATCCCCTGGTGTTTGCGGGGGGACAAACGGCAACTTCTAATCCTGAACCCTATGCGGATTTTTTTGATTTCATTGTGCTGGGGGATGGGGAAGAAGTCTTACCGGAAATTGGGTTGGTGGTGGAAGAGGGCAAGCTGCGGGGGCTGAGTCGAGAAGGGTTATTGCTGGATTTGGCTCAGGTGCCGGGGGTCTATGTGCCTCGTTTCTATGGTCTCCAGCCCGATGGTACGGTGCAGCGCCTGCGATCGGAGGTGCCGTCGCAAATTTTACGCCGGGTGGCTACCCCCATTCCGGCCTATTCCATTGGCTTGGTGCCCTATGTCCAAACCGTTCACGATCGTCTTACGGTGGAAATTCGGCGAGGCTGTACGCGGGGCTGTCGGTTTTGCCAACCGGGAATGTTGACGCGCCCGGCCCGGGATGTGGAGCCGGAGGCGGTGATCGATGCCATTACGGAGGGAATGCGCCAAACGGGTTATAACGAGTTTTCTTTGTTGTCCCTCAGTTGCTCGGACTATTTGGCCCTGCCTGCGTTGGGGGTGGAACTGAAAAACCGCCTCAAGGATGACAATATTTCCCTCTCTTTGCCCAGTCAGCGGGTCGATCGTTTTGATGAGGACATTGCCAACATTATTGGGGGCACCCGTCAAACGGGCCTGACCTTTGCCCCAGAAGCGGGAACCCAGCGATTGCGGGACATTATCAACAAGGGGTTAACCAATGGGGAACTGCTGCGGGGGGTAAAAACCGCGTTTCAGCAGGGTTGGACGAAGATGAAACTGTACTTTATGGTGGGGCTCCCTGGCGAAACCGATGCGGATGTGATTGGCATTGCGGAAACCGTGCGCTGGTTGCGTCAGGAATGCCGGGGACGCAAGCGTTTAGATTTTAATCTCACCATTTCTAACTTTACCCCCAAGCCCCATACCCCCTTCCAGTGGCATTCGGTTTCAACGGCGGAGTTTGAGCGCAAACACCAACTCTTAAAAGCAGAATTTCGGGGCATGAGAGGGGTCAAGGTGAATTTTACCGATGTGCGAATTTCTGCCATGGAAGACTTTGTGGGCCGGGGCGATCGTCGCCTGGCTAGCGTGGTGCGGCGAGCCTGGGAACTGGGGGCCGGCATGGATTCCTGGTGGGAAAATCTCGATCGGGCTTATGCTGCTTGGACTACGGCGATCGCTGAGGCGGGTTTAGAGGGTAAATACCGGGAGTTGGAACAGGGCCATCTCTTTTGGGGGAATACTGACTTCCAAGCGTCCCCCGACCTGCTCTCCACGGGTCTACTCTCCACGGACAGCCTAGCCACTTTGCCCCTCCCCTGGGATCATTTAGACACGGGCATTGACAAGCGCTGGTTAGCGGAAGACCTGCAACGGGCCCTAGCGGAGGCCACGGTGCCAGACTGCTCCTTCGAGGGCTGTTCCCACTGTGGGGTTTGTGGGGTAGATTTTGGCCATAACGAAGTGGTGCCGCCGCCTCCCATTCCTGAATTTACGGGACAGTTTCAGCCCAATCCCAACCGGGTGCAGCGGCTGCGGGTGCGCTTTGGCAAACAGGGGGATCTGCGCTTACTCAGTCACCTGGATTTACTGCGCCTTTTCGATCGGGCTATTCGTCGGGCAGCCCTGCCCATTGCCTACAGCGGCGGCTACCACCCCATGCCCCGCATGATTCCCGCCAGTGCCCTCTCCCTAGGGCTGACCAGTGACGGGGAGCTAATGGATTTGGAACTGACCCAGGAACTGGATCCCCACATTGCCTTAGAGCAGCTACAGGCCCAGTTTCCCCCGGACGTGCCCATCTATGCCGTGGAGTCCGTGGCACCAGACAGCCCCCCGGTCACCGAAGCGGTGCAAACCGCTCAATTTAGAGTCCAACTGGCGATCGTTCCCTCAAGTTCTAGCCCCGATTCTCCAGATTCTGACGGGGAAGCGTCCCTAGGCTGGCAGCCGGATCCGGCGATCGTTCAAACCTGGATCACTGAACTCCTAGCCCGCTCCAGTGTGGAGGTAGAGCTTACCAGTAAATCCGGCAACGCCCACCTGGTTAACCTGCGGGAGCGCCTACATCGCTTGGAGTGGGTGGGTTTCAGCGATCGTCATCTGGCCACCCAACAACCACTAGAAATGCCCTTGGGCCTACCCTCGATCCTGTTGGACTACGAAGGCAGCTACCGGAACGATGGCAACCTGCTGCGCCCGGAACATCTGGTGATGATGCTGGAAAAGATCGCCCAAAATACAGGTCTAGACCTCCAACTCATCCACGCCCACCGTCTCGCCATTGGGTTTTAACGACTAACCGATAACTTCTGTATTTCCGTAGTGTTAGCCTGCTGACCAACTTGCGGAAATACAGTACTCGTACAAAGCCTTGTTACAATTCCGTTTTCTGACGATTTCAGAATGAACCTTTGAGTAGCCAAGAAATCTCATGGAATCAGAAAGCAAAGCTGGAGTATCAATCATTTCCCCGTTAAATTTTCTGCCTTACGGGGAAAGCCTGAGCAGATCTTAAACAAGTCAGGAAAAAGTGTGCAATGGCTCCCGATCGCTTTACACTACAAAAGCTGATACCCCGTCAAGAGACGATAGATTTAAGTTATGGCTAAGGTTTTGGTTTCCGATCCCATTGATCAGGTGGGGCTTGATATTCTTTCTCAGGTGGCTCAGGTTGATGTTAAAATCGGCCTCACTGAAGATGAACTCGTCGAAATTATTGGGGGCTACGATGCCCTGATGATCCGATCGGGAACGAGGGTCACCGCTCCCATTATTGAAGCCGCAAACCAGTTAAAAATTGTGGGACGGGCAGGGGTTGGGGTGGATAACGTGGATCTCCCTGCGGCCACCCGCAAAGGCATTGTGGTGGTCAACTCCCCCGAAGGCAACACGATCGCCGCCGCAGAACACGCCCTGGCCATGATGCTCTCCCTCTCCCGCTATGTCCCGGAAGCCCACAAAACCATGCAAGAGGGCAAATGGGATCGCAAAAGCTTTGTGGGGGCAGAGGTCTACAAGAAAACCTTGGGGGTCATTGGCTTGGGTAAAATTGGAGCCCACGTCGCCAATGTGGCCAAGGCCATGGGCATGAAGTTATTAGCCTACGATCCCTTTATTTCCGCTGAGCGAGCGGAGCAATTGGGCTGTCGTTTAGTTGAACTTGATATTCTCTTTCAGGAAGCGGACTACATCACCCTCCATGTGCCCAAAACCCCGGAAACTGCGAATTTAATCAACGCCGAATCGATCGCTAAAATGAAGCCCACGGTGCGGATTGTCAACTGTGCCAGGGGCGGTATTATCGACGAAGCAGCACTGGCGGAAGCCATTCGAGCTAATCGGATTGCAGGGGCAGCCCTGGATGTGTTCGACAGTGAACCCCTGGCGGAGAATTCACCCCTGCGAGGTCTGGGTAAAAATCTGATTCTCACCCCCCACCTGGGAGCCTCCACCACCGAAGCCCAAGTGAACGTAGCGATCGACGTGGCGGAACAAATTCGAGATGTGTTACTGGGATTACCCGCCCGTTCAGCGGTCAATATTCCCGGACTACACCCCGATGTGTTAGACAGTATGCGCCCCTATTTGCAACTGGCGGAACTGCTGGGCAACATTGTCAGCCAACTCTCCGGCGGTCGGGTCGAGCAGCTATCCGTGCGGCTCCAGGGGGAACTGGCGGAGCAACAAAGCCAGCCCTTGGTGATTGCGGCCTTAAAAGGGCTACTGTCCCAAGCCCTGCGGGAACGGGTCAACTACGTGAACGCCTCCCTGGAAGCCAAGGAACGGGGAATCCGGGTCATTGAAACCCGCGATCAATCCGTCAAGGACTACTCCGGTGGCTCCCTGATGTTGGTGGCTAAAGGTTCCCTCGGTGAACATTCCGTGGTGGGGGCCCTGCTAGGGGATGGGGAACTGCGGATTATCAACGTGGATGGGTTCCCCGTCAGCATTCCTCCCACCCGCCACATGCTTCTGACCCGTCACCGGGATATGCCCGGCATTATTGGTAAAATCGGGTCATTGTTGGGTAGTTTTAATGTCAACATTGCCAGTATGGAAGTGGGGCGTAAAATTGTGCGGGGGGATGCGGTCATGGCCCTCACCCTGGATGATCCTCTGCCCGATGGGGTGTTAGGCGAAATTACCCAAATCGCCGGGATTACCGAGGCCTACCCGATTGCGCTACAGTTAAGCTAAGAAACTTCTGCTTGGCTAACTTTACTAACGCAGTCAGCGCGGGGTGAGCGGCCATCGCCCTTACCCCTAACCCAGTCCCAGACTCCCTTACCGTTCCCTAGGGTTTGCGTATGCCTCTTCAAATCTTGGTGGCCGAAGATGATTTTGGGACTCGTTTGGCTATTCATGACTATTTAGAATATCTGGGCTATGGGGTGTTAGCCGCTAGTAATGGTCAGGAAGCCCTGAAACTGATCTATGAATTCCACCCCCATCTGCTCATTACCGATGTGATCATGCCCTATTTGGACGGTTACGGGCTGATTCAGGAAATTCGTAAACAGCCGTCCTTGCGTCTATTGCCCGTCATTTTTCTGACAGCGCGGGATCAAACTCCTCATCGGATTAAGGGTTACCAGTTGGGCTGTGATGCCTATTTAATTAAACCCTTTGAAATGGAAGAACTAGGGGCGATCGTTCGGAATTTGCTAGAACGATCGCAACTGATCCAAACGGAGCAACAGTTTCGGCCTGGGCCGCCGATGGAGCCACCCCCCCAAGCCGATCTGGGGTTTGAACTCAGCGATCGGGAGCAGGAGGTTTTAGGGTTTCTGAGTCAAGGGTTATCGAATACCCAGATTGGGGAACAACTGCATCTCAGTGCCCGCACTGTTGAGAAATATGTGAGTAGTTTGTTACGAAAAACCGCAACTATGAACCGTGCAGAGTTGGTTCGATTTGCCCTGAAACATCATTTAATTTATTAGGGAATAGGGAATAGGGGTTAGGGAATAGGGGTTAGGGAATAGGGAATAGGGAATAGGGAATAGGGGTTAGGGAATAGGGAATAGGGGTTAGGGATTAGGGAATAGCGTGAGTTCGACAGCTACATTTTAATCCCTCGCCCCTGATTAGCCTGCAATTGATTCGCGGGCGGGGCTATCAGGCTGGCGATCGTTTGGTGGCGATTGCGGGCTCAACGTTCAGGGCTCCAATGCGATCGGCAAGGGTAAGAGGGGTTTGATGTTCTTCTGCGGTAAGGCTGCTTTGCTGGCATTTGTGTTGGAGGTTGTGGTACTGGTTTCACGGGATTACCGCCAGTTGTTGAGCGATCAGGAAGGTAAGACTGCAACAGCCCCAGCCCCTTGGCAAAGCTTATCCTCTAAGTCCTGTTCTTCTTGTTCTAAATCGGCGATCGCGGTGGTTAAAATTTGGTTCACACTCACCCCTTGCTGATGTAACCCTAACCATTTTTGAGCCGTGTTGCCTTCCCGCAAGAGTTTTTGTAGCGGGGTTAAAAAGCAACTAAATCCCTTTGCCTTGGCGATCGGCCACACTTCTTGATAAAGGTTTTGAATCCAATCCCGCGCAACGATCGGTTCGCCGGTTTGCCAATGTTTGAGGATGGCATCTAAACTCTGTTGGGCTGCGGCTTGTTCATTGTCTAGGGCTAGCTGGACGAGGGCAGTATTTAAGTCTTCCGCCGGTAGGGTACTCCGCACGAGAGGATCCAGGGTGGGGTCTGCCATCAGTTGCCAAATTCGGGCTTCTAGCAGGGCTGTAATGGCTAGTAATTCCACGGGATTGCTCACCAGATCGCAAATGCGTAGCTCTAAGCGGTTGACATGGTAGGGACGACGATCGCCATTGGGACGCACGGAAACCCAGAGGTGGCGGACGTTTTGCATGGTTCCCAAGGCTAGTTGTTCCTCTACCCAGTGGATGTAATGGCTGTGACTTTCAAAGAGGGGAACGTGGGACGGGGTTTGGGGAAAGACCTGCCAGCGGCTAGAGTGGGATCCGGTGGCTTGGTGGTCTAAAAAGGGAGAGGAGGCGCTGAGGGCTAGGAACAGGGGCGCTTCGAGGCGAACTAAGCGGCAAGCTCGCATTAAAATTTCTGGATCGTCTAAACCGATGTTAATGTGGACGCTGGCGGTCACAACCTGAGTGCCATAGGTCTGCTCGATGTAGGCGTGGTAAGGGTTTTCCGGTTCGGAACGATAAAACCGAGTGGTATCTCCGGTGGACAGGGTGCTGCCGGGCAGAATTGTATAATTGCCCAGGGTTTTCAGGTATTGCCGCAACTTGAGGCGGGGGCGCAGCAGGTCACAGAGGAGGCGATCGTAGCAGCAGAGGGGGGCCGTCGTATATTCAACGTTACGGCTATCCGGCTCACTCACAAAGCGATCGAGCACTCTGACAATCCGGTGAGACAAGCCTACAATTTCCGCCTGAGGGGTTCCGGTGTACAGTTCAATTTCAAAACCTTTACAAAGTAGCACGGGCATTCCTCGTTGTAACCTGAAACTCTATCCTAGCCCACCGTCACAACTTCCCACCCAATCCCATGAAATTTGTTGATGAATACCGCGACCAACAGCAGGTGCAGCACTATGCCCAGGCGCTACAAAACCTAGTGACTCGGCCCTGGACAATCATGGAAGTGTGCGGCGGCCAAACCCATAGCATTGTCAAATATGGCTTAGATACCCTGTTGCCCCCGTCGTTGACCCTCATTCATGGCCCCGGTTGTCCCGTGTGTGTCACCTCCTCCCGCTGGATTGATGCGGCCATTGCCCTGGCCCAAAATCCCCAGGTGATCCTCTGTTCCTTTGGGGATATGTTGCGGGTTCCCGGTTCCCGTACCCAGTCCGCACCGGGCGCTCCAGCGGATTTACTGAGCGCCAAAGCCCAGGGGGCAGATGTGAGGGGGGTTTACTCTCCCTTAGATGCCTTGAAACTCGCCCAAACCCATCCCGATCGCTCCGTCATTTTCTTTGCGGTAGGCTTTGAAACCACAGCCCCTTCCACCGCCATGGCAGTGTCCCAAGCCGCGCAGTTGGGTCTCACGAATTTTGCGCTGTTGGTGTGTCATGTGCGCGTCCCCCCCGCGATCGTTGCCTTACTGTCTAGCCCGGAGTGCCAAGTGCAGGGCTTTTTGGCAGCGGGTCATGTGTGTACGGTCATGGGAACCCAGGAGTATGAGCCCCTGGTAGCCCAGTTTCAAGTCCCCATTGTCGTTACCGGGTTTGAACCCCTGGATATTATGCAAGGGATTTACCAGTGTGTGCAGCAATTGGAAACCGGCACAGCGATCGTCACGAACCAGTACAAACGATCGGTTAAAGCGGAGGGCAACCCCGTGGCTAGAACCCTAGTGGAGACTATTTTTCAGCCCATCGATCGGGAGTGGCGGGGGATTGGGGTCATTCCCCACAGTGGCTTAGAACTCCGATCGACCTATCAACAATTTGACGCACGCCAGTACCTCGATCTAGAGCAATTTAACCTTCAAGATTGGAACATCGATACCAGTCCAGATTTTTTGAGTTCAACCCCTACGGAGAACCTCTGTATTAGCGGCTTAATTTTGCAAGGCATCAAAAAACCACAGGACTGCCCCGCCTTTGGCACCACCTGCACCCCCGATCGTCCCCTAGGGGCACCCATGGTTTCCTCCGAAGGAGCCTGTGCTGCTTACTACCGCTACCGCAATCCCTTACCAATTAATAATTAATAATTAATAATTAATAATTAGTAATTTAGTAATTAGGAATGCGGACTCTATAACCTGGAATTTCACTGCTAAGACACCGAAGCCCTGAAGGAACGCCTTTGGTCTCTTTGTTCTCTGTATTCTCTTTGTTCTCTGTGCCTCTGTGGTTTAATCCTGAGAACACTGGGCTTTTGGCGTTTTAGGGGATTAGGCAAACTTTTGATTAGGCGAAACCCGATCGTCTTGCTATAATGCTCTCAACCGTGAGCTTCAACTGTGAGCTTCAACGGTGAGCTTAGCCTCTGCGGCTTGGCTTCTGTCATGCTGTGCTATCGATTGAACTTGGCCTTGTCTTGTCATTCAGATAACTCAGTCAAGTGCTTCCATCAGTCTCGGCCTTTGAGGGGAATGCCTGTCACCTTAAAGGTCTCCCTAGAGGTTAACAACTAGAGGTTCAATTTTCACCCTCTTCATCTATCTATCTATCTATCTACCTACAACTTACATCTGTTTACACCTAGTCCTGATCCGTTCAGGATAAATTTGAGCCCACCCGCTTAAACGAATCCCCTCAATTCATCAAGGTTGAGGGATTTTGCGATCCACCCTCTACCGTCCTTGGACGCGAAAAATGAGAACCTGAGGGCTCCCCATTACTTTAGATGGCTATTTTAGATCGCTACTTTCAATCTTTTCTCTGGCTCTTTACACCGTTCCCATCATGGCCAATTCGCAAGATAATCCTCAACTGACCCCCACCACAACCTATTATCTTCGCAAAGTCCTTCGTAAAAACCTGGATCAAATAGAGTCGGTGTTGTCCAAAGAGATGAATCTGGGGTTTGATCCGGTGGCAGATTTAAACTCAACCCTCTCCTTTTTGTATGCGGATCCCTCTAGTTTAAGTAGTGTGGTCACGGAACTAGAACGATTAGTTAAATATCACCAGGTTTTGTCTAGTCAAGGCTCTTTACATCGGCAGGAACTTGATAAGTCGGAAGCGGCTATTTTTTCGGCTTTGGGGATGCGAAATATCAATGAAGTGACTGAAGAGAAAGCTAAAATCCTTATCGTAGACGATCGCCCTGAAAATATTCGCTTACTGGCCGTTGCCTTAAATCGCCAAGGTTATACCGTGGAAAGTGTAGATAATAGCTCTACGGCCCTGTCCATTGCCCGGGCGCTCAAACCAGATTTAATTCTATTAGATATTATGATGCCCGTTTTAGACGGCTATGAGGTGTGTAAGCTCCTTAAAAAAGACCCGGAAACCGCCGAAATACCCGTGATTTTTGTGAGTGCGGTCACCAATGTGATGGATAAGGTGAAGGGGTTCCGGGCAGGCGCTGTGGACTATATTACTAAGCCCTTTCAATTTGACGAGGTGTTAGCCCGCGTTGAACATCAACTTAAAATTCTGAGTTTAAGTAAACGGCTGGAAGAATCTAACCTGCGTTTGCAGCAAGAAATCCGCGATCGTCAGGCGGAAAACTGGCGTTTGGCGTTGTATCGAGATGCCCTAGATATCATTTCCACCTATAACTTATTCATTCAGGCCAATGGCGACCTGATCGAAGCGTCTGAGTCAACGGCAAAAATTTTGGGTTACGATCTCGACGAATTGAAGGCGATGAAACTTCAAGATTTGGATACGAGCTTAGATCTGAATGTTTGGCAAGAGCATTGGCAGACCTTGCAACAACAAACCTATGTGGAAATGTTAACCTATCATCGCCGGAAAAATGGAGAAAATGTATCCATTCAATTGACCATCGCCTATCTGCCCCAACACAATGTGGCCTATGCCTATGCGGTACTGTACACCCCACCCGATCCCGTTAGTATAACCTTTGAGTCTACTGATACCGAAGTGGTGGTTGAAGAAGAGGACGCATCCTCCACTAACCTAGAGGTGAGGAGTTGGCGACAATGGAAAGTTTAAGGAGAACTTGAATCTTGTGCCTATTTGGGTCTACCGGCCAGATAGTCTAAACAAAGATTAATCACATCCTGATT
>DALYGI010000098.1:0-11727 GCA_031971595.1 Prochlorotrichaceae cyanobacterium CTOTU29312 | reverse complement strand
AGCGGAGGCGCACAACGTGATGACGGCTCCCCTCTTCTTGAAATACCCTTACCAAACCTTACCAAGAGGGAGCTAGAGGGGGTTTCAGAATTGACACCCTACCCCCCTTAATCCTCCCTTACCAAGGAAGAGCTAGAGGGGGTTTAGATTACCGGGTTGATTGCCAGTAGGCTTGGGGGCCGTCCCAGGGTTGCACCAATTGCTCTCCCATAATCAGCGGCTCATCCTCAAGGGCAATGGCCGTATCCCCTTCCAGATCCACATTCCACAGGGCCCAGAGTTCCTCGCCTAGTTCCCCCGCCTGAAACAACACCTGATCCGGGTTGCGACTGCTCCACCCTAATAAAATGGCCGCATCATAAAAGACTCCCCTAGGGGCGATCACTTGGGCTTCGTTTTCCACCCGATCCCAGACGATCGCATAGTCTGTTAAATCGTCCGTATTGAGAATGGCATCAAATTCCCGGGCCAGTAGTTTCTGGCTATTTTCGCTCCAGGAAATGGGGATCAAGAGGGATACACTGGCGGGAGAAGGGGTAGCTGTGGCGGTTCCCAAGGCCTGGGCAAAGGGCGATCGGGGACTAATCACCCCCAGTCCGCCGGTTCTAATATTTTCCACAAACAACACACTATCAACCCGGTTGCGATAGGGTTCCGCTTCGACGTGCAACTGAATGCGGCTGTAGGCGGCATACTGCCCATCGGGAGAAAGTAAGGAGGCTGAACGGTAATAGCGCACCCCCGTTTGTCCCTGGGTTTGCATCGCATTTTGGGTTTCCATGACCCAACTCCAAGGAACGGGATGGGGACTATTTAACGGATCCTGAGTTAAAGTCGTCACAGCACCCTCCCCGGTATCATTTGCTACGGTTGACGCTTCCAGGCTTGCTGGCGTTTATGTTCTGTCGTCTAGGGGCACCGGATTTTGCACCTCATTGGCTACCGCAAATCCTTCTCCGCCAAACGCGCCATAAGTCCCTAAACAGATTCCTAACCCAATCTGAGCGATCGTTCCGTACATTCCGTACATACTGACTCCTGAGCAAAACACCACTTCACCTATACTTACTTATTCACCTCGGAATGCCTAGATGTCGGCAAGAAAATTTACGACCTTTAACACGGTTTTCAGAAATAGTAACAAATACTTAAAAAATTACCACTGGGCTCAGGGTTGACCTACGCTAAAAACCGTAAGCTCTCCCATTGCAAATGGGTAATTGCAAATGGGTAATCCAATGTGGGTAAAATTATGCTGAAAGCAAGTGACATCATGACCCGCGAAGTCGTGACGATTAAAGGGTTCTATACGGTGGATCAAGCGGTTCGCTTAATGCGTGAAAAACAAGTTCATGCCCTGATTGTCGATCGTCGTACAGAAACCGATGCCTACGGGGTAATCAGTGATGCGGATATTGTCTACGAAGTGGCGGCCTATGGCTTGGATCCCAAGCTGGTCAGGGTTTATGAAATTATGACCAAGCCTTGTATTGCGGTTGCGCCGGATTTGGGGGTGGAGTATGTGGCCCGGTTGTTTCAGCAAACCAATATTCGGATGGCTCCGGTCATTGGGAACGGTTTACTGGGGGTAATTTCCATTACTGATATTTTGCAAAAAGGAGATTTTTTAGAAAAACCAAAAGCGCCCCTGTTACAGGAACAAATCACCGCTGCGATCGAGTCGGCCCGGGCCACCTGTGAGAAATATGGGCCGAGTTCGCCCCAATGTGCCGCCGCCTGGGACATCGTGGAGGAATTGCAGGCAGAAGCGGCTCACCAGCGGGCTGAGGTGCTGGAGCGTACTGCCTTTGATGAATACTGTGAGGAGTTTCCTGAGGCGTTAGAAGCTCGCATTTACGAGGTTTAGCGGGCTACCAAGGTAAGGCGACCTGTCCTAGCTTTGCCTTGAACTTCTGCACCACCCGATCCACCACATCCCCATAGGCTAATTCCCCGGCAAAGATTTCCAAGAGACGATCGCCTGCGGTGGGGTGCTTCACTGCTATCTGGTAAGCCAGTTGAGGAAAACTATAGAGGAGCCAAGCAAGCCGCTGAGCCCATCGCATTTGACTCCCCCATTCCGTAGCCATTACTTCACTGTACCGGGGCAGGGCGTGGGGATCTCCCCCTAGGGCCGCGTCGATCGCTTCCCCCGCTTTCAAACCACTAAAGATAGCTGGACGAATTCCCTCGGCGGTGAGGGGATCCACCACTCCCGCTGCTTCTCCTGCTAGGAGGGCTCGTTGGGTATGTAAGGTCTGATCCCCGTTCCAAATACAAATGGGGTGGCCAAAGGGTTTGACCTGGGTACTATCCACCCCAAAATGGGCGGCATAGGCCTGCAGGGCGGGCAGTAAATCCCCAGACTTGCGGTGTCCCGTGCGAAAGATGCCGCAGCCTATGGAATACCCATCTACCTTGGGAAAGTTCCAGGCATAGCCGTTTTTGAGCAAACCAAATTCCACATAGCCCTGTTGGGGATCTGCTGGGGTCAACTTGGGCTCAATTTCGATCGCTCCGGCTAGGACAACTTTACGATTTCTAAACCCAAGCCAGTCCGCCAGTTTTCCCGTCGCCCCATCCGCCGCAATTAAATAGCGGGTTTGCACCAGGCCCTGAGAGGTTTCCACAAACCAGGTTTCCCCTTGGAACTGAATCCCCGTTACCTTGGTATTATCCTGTACCTGGACTCCTCGGTTTTGGGCCTGTTGCACCATAAAAAAGTCAAACTCTTCCCGGCGCACCATCCATATTGCCTTATCCTCAGGAACCTGGGTGGTCACCCCATCCTCTAGTTTCCAGGTGCAACAGAGCCGATTGACCGTGGTGGAAATGACCGGACTAAAATCAAAATCGAACCATTGGGCAATTTGGGATGAAACCCCACCCCCACAGGGTTTATACCGGGGAAGGGTCGCCCGATCCAACAATAAAACCGATCGTCCAGCTTTCCCTAGGGCATAGGCCGCACTAGCCCCCCCCGGCCCGGCCCCCACCACCACACAATCCCACACGGTCATCTCAATTCTCCTCAGGGTAGACTCTTTCAAGTTACCATGCTGGCAAGATGATCACAGGGTACTATGGGACAAGTCCCGTAGTGATTACAGTAGGGATATGAAGGAAGATTAAAATGCGAATCTCGGAGATCAATCAAGTTTTATTCTTAATTGATGAATGGGTACAAGCATTACGAGAAGAAAACCTCTCAGAACAATGCAGACGATCAGGAAAGGACTTCTTTGCCTTTATGCAGTTGCGAGGGGTTAGGGCGAGTTACCTGGCCAAACTGATTATAAACGCAACGGGGTTAAATCCTCGAAGTCTATGGAGTCAGGCTGATGCGGAGATCCTGCGGGATGCCATATTTAGATATGAGGCATCGATCGCTGTTACCACAATTGATGAAAAGCATGGCCTTCAGCAGACCGCAGAACATAACGCGAAGAGGTTTTGGGAATGACTTTCACACTTGCCGATCGGTATAGAGAAGCCTTTGAGAATAACACCCAATTAGACTATGAAATTTGGTTTGATGAGACCCCTGATGCGGAAGAATCAGCCCATCAAGACTATCTATTAGAGAATTTAGTTGTTTCGGGTGACGTGGCCTTAGAAATGCTCGATCGGGGTGAAACCCTATGGGAGCATCTGGGATGGTGGGGAGATGTGCATCGAATTCTAGAGCAATGGGTTAGGGATGGGTGTTTGGTTCGGCTGAGGATGACTGCCCAATGGCTCTTATCCGCGAGTCCCCCTCGTTATGCTCTGGACACCTTAACGGCGATCGTTGAGGGTTCTATACCGGAATCACTGACAGGGCATTCTAGTCGATGGCCTCAATCTCCAGAGTTTTACCGCAAAAACCTACAATGGACTCAGGTTATCCAAGCCGCTGAAGACTCCGATCTGCAAACGATCGCGGAGGTGAAGACTGCTCTGTTTCTCAAATTTGGTGCGATCGTTTAAACCTAACCTAACTCACTGTTTTGATACCTTAGGGATATTGAGATTACCTAATTATTGAGCCTTCATTGATTGATATGCCCGTAACCCTTTTTTCCGCGTCCCAGCCCCTCGTGGGCATTATCATGGGCAGCGATTCCGATTTACCCACGTTGCAGGGAGCCGTTAAAATCTGCGAATCCTTTGAAGTTTCCTTTGAAGTGGCGATCGTTTCTGCCCATCGTACCCCCGATCGGATGGTGGAGTATGCCAAAACTGCCCACACCCGTGGTCTCAAAGTGATTATCGCTGGGGCCGGGGGGGCGGCCCATCTGCCGGGGATGGTGGCAGCCCTAACTCCCTTGCCCGTGATTGGGGTACCCGTTGCCAGTCGGCATTTACAGGGGGTTGATTCCCTTTATTCCATTGTCCAAATGCCCCGTGGGATTCCCGTAGCCACCGTAGCGATCGGCAATGCAGAAAATGCGGGTTTACTGGCCGTGCAAATCCTAGCCAGCCACGATCGATCTCTGCTAGAGCAGGTGCAGCGCTACCGGGAAAGCCTAACCCAGCAGGTAATGGACAAACAAGACACCCTCGATCGTTTAGGGGTCGAGGAGTATAGGAAGCAGATGTTTTAAGATTGTCCTTCCGCGTTCCGCGTTAAAAGTTGGCTCGTACAAACTCCATCGCCCTAGCTCGAATCTCCTGGGGATCCCCTTCCCCCAACTCCCCCTCTAGGTAGGCGGTTAGGATGCGATCGAGCATGGTTTTAAATAATTTGCCCGGTTTATAGCCCAGTTGTTTTAAGTCTTCGCCAGAGAGGGGCGGTTTCACCCAACGCCAGTGGGTCAAGTACCACCAAAGCGATCGTCTCCCAGGGCGATCGTCTAGCTGAACCATGAACAGAATCAAGGTGGAAAGATCGTAGGGCTTGAGGGTCTGCACCAGGAGACTGGGACGCAGCGGCGGGGCTGTGTTGAGTGTGGAGGAGGGATCCAGACATTCAGAGACGATCGGGGGGGCTTGGAGCTTTGTTTGCAGATCTTGCTGAACCTGGGGGAACCGCTTGAGGCGTTCAATGCTATCTGAGGGCAGTTGCAATTTTACCGCCACGGTTTCCGTTTCCTCAGGATTCAGATGGAGTAACAACACCTCCACCAGCAGCAGCCAGTGAGAGAGGGGGGCTTCCGTTTTGGGAAGGGTGAGATGTCGGAAGCAATAGTCCGCGAGGCGAACCTGTCGCCAGAGGTCTGGGGTCAGTTCTAAATGACGATGGATACAGCGCAGGGCTTTGAGGGTACCCAGTAATTGCAGGGCTTTTTTCCAGTAGGGCGCTTCAAACAGGTATTGCAACTCTGCCCGCAAGCGGGTTTGCAGGGCTGGGGCCACCGCGTTCTGATCCTGGGTACGATCGTATACTCCACTGTCGATGGCGTAGTGGATGGAGGCTAGGGTTTGGGGCTCTAGGGTAAAGCCTAGGCGCACGGCAAAGCGCACGGCGCGGTAAATGCGGGTGGGATCTTCAATGAAACTATTGGAATGAAGCACCCGGACTACTTTGGCTCCTAGATCGACTAATCCCCCAAAAAAGTCCAGCAACTCCCCAGGGTGAGGGGGCGTAAGACGTAGAGCCAGGGCATTAATGGTGAAATCTCGGCGGTACAAGTCTTGGCGAATGGAACTGCCTTCCACTTCAGGATTGGCGGCGGGGTACGGGTAAAACTCCGTGCGGGCCGTGGCAATATCCACCCACAGGGATCCCAGTTCCGGGTCTTGGTGCCAGAGCAGGGCCGCCGTCTGAAACCGGCCATGCACATCCAACCGGGCACCGGGGTACTGAGCTAACAGGGCTTGGGCCAGTTCAACTCCGGCCGCATCTGTCCAGAGGGCGCAGGTTTGTCCAGGATGACAGCCATCTACCACCAGATCCAGGTCTTGCAATAGAAGACGATCGTTTGGGGGCTGGGGAGTGTTTTCCGGGTTCTGGGAGTGATGGACAGTCTGGGAAGAAGCGGCCCCTAGGGCTAAATAGGCATCCCGCACCGCCCCCCCCACCAGGTACAGGTGCCAACCCCGCTCCGTGGCAGCAGCGGCGGCCCGTTGCAAAAAGTCCCACAGGGCAGGCACTAACTGAGTGGCGAGTAAGGCTAAGGGATTGGTGAAGAGTGGGGTGTGGGGCGCGGGGAGTGGGGAGTAGAGGCGATCGGCGTTGCGACCAGGTTCACGGGGAATTTCCCCTCGGTTGGGGGGATGTAAGCGCCGCAGCAGATCTGTGCGGGTGACAATGCCCAGGAGGCGACCCTCTTCCAGGACGGGCAAGCGCCCAATATCGTAGGTCACCATCAGGTGTTGAATGGTGGGCAGAGGGGTTTCTGGGGTGATGGTTTTGGGGCTAAGGGTCATATAACCCTTCACCGGGGCATGGCCAAACCCGTGGTGCAACGCCAGGTCAATATCCCGCCGGGAAATAATGCCCACTAAGTCCCCCCGATCGTCTACCACGGAAAGACCGGAGTGGCCATAGCGCAACAAAATCCGCTGGGCTTCTGCAATGGGGGTACTGGGCAAAATCGTCCGCACCGGGGAAGACATCAGTTCCCGCGCCACGGGGGGCAATGGAATTTGCTGACGAATACCCTCTAGAGCCGAGGCAAATACAACTTCAACAGATTCCCCCGGTTCGAGGTGATAGGTAGCGGTGGCCGCACGGGGATGACCACCTCCCCCCAAGGGCTCTAACACCGAGCGCAGATCCACCTCTCCACAGCGCGATCGGCCAATCAACACCACCCGATTCTCCCGATCGCCCACATTCTGGGGATATTGCACCCCCAACAGCAACACATCACTATCCGTCAGATCCGTTAAACGGCTGGCCAAGGTGGAGAGACCGGGGATAAATTGGGGCGCACTCAACAACACCCAAGCCAACTGAAGCCCATGAACCGTTTCCTGTTTTAAACGATCGAGGGCGGGACTGAGGAGGGGCTGCAACTGGGGCGCAAAAGAGCCCTCCACATACTCCCCAATGGCCGCCATACTGGCCCCCTGCTCCATGAGCCAGGCCAAAGCCAGGGCATCCCGTGGCGTGGTGTATTCAAAGGTTAAAGAGCCCGTATCCCCATGAATCCCCAGGGCCATCACCGTCGCTTCCCAATTGTTGAGGCTGACCTGAGAGTGTTGTAAGCGCTCCACAATCAAGGTCGTCGTTGCTCCCACCGCCTCTACTTGTACTGAAAGGGGAATACTTGGACACACATCTAGGGAAGGGGCACTGGGGTGATGATCGTAGATATAAATCCCCTGAAGATGGGCGAGATCTAGCCACTCCGCCGCCTTGCCAAACCGCGATCGGGCCTGGGCATCCACTAAATGCAAGGTCTTGATCCGCTGAGGCATTACCGATCGCCGCTCAATTAACGGGTAGGCATCCCGGTGCAGAGAGAGAAACTCCTTAACCCCTGGATGGATTCCCCCCGTCAGCACAATCCGCGCCCCCGGCAACAGCCGCGCCAGACCCACAGCGGCTCCCAGGGTATCAAAATCAGCGGTAGTATGGCAAAGAATAATATCCATGGTTCATGGTTCAATCGTTCAATGGTTTATGGCTCATGTTCATGGTTCAATGGTAGTCAAGTAGCCTGGGGTAAGGGGTTCACACCGGACAGACCCAATCAGTAGCCTTAAAATCATGATGCAACCGACCCTCGCAGAAACGATCGCTCAGACTTTTATTATTGCCTATCAAGAGTTTACCGATCCCCTAGAGCAGTGCTTAACCCAAGAGGGGTTGCCCTGCCAAGTCCTGCGCCAAGTGCATCTGCCGGAGTATAAAAATTATGCTTCTATCTACCTGTGTTTTCTTAATCACTTTGAGGCTTGGAAACGGGCAGCCCAAGGAGCAAACCCCACCCTGATTGTGGAAGCGGATTTTGTGCCTGTGATCGGTATGGGGAACTTGCCCTCCCCCCTAGATCCAGAACGATCGGATGGGGGTTTGGCCTGGCTATACACCTGTGCCTCTCAAATCTACTCCGTATCTGCCAAGGGGTACGCCATTGGTTTTTCCACCGCAGCAGTGGCCTATATGGTGACTCCCGCTGCTGCTCGGTGTTTGTTAGATTTTGCCCAAGATCTGATTATTCATGCGGATCCTACCCAATACATCAACTGGGATAGCGAGATCGAAAAGTTTTTACGGGGGCAAGGATTCTGGTGTTATGTGCCCTTTCGGAACTACGGAGAACACGGCGGTAAACCCAATCCAGAGCATAAAAGAGCGGGTTTAGGCAGCCATCGAGCCGATATTTTGTATGGCCCCCTAGCTTTTTGTCCGCTCTACGCCAAGGACGAGCCCCAGATCACGCGATTGAAAACTCGCCTAGATGGTCGCATTAAGGGACTCGCTAGGCTGGTTTCGGGCCGGTATCTCCGTTGGAAAGTTCTCTCTACGTCTAGTACCCCTTTACGAATGTTAAGTTTTGCGATCGTTCGGCAGTTGACCCTGAGAATTTAACCTTAAGGTGGGGAATTAGGATTTAGAAATTATAAATTATGAATTATAAATTCGGCCCCTACGGTTTTTCTTTCATTTTCAGGTGTTAGGCTCATGCTGGCTTATTCTAAGGAACGAGAAATTGCCCTACAGGCTACGATTGTTGCGTCTCAATTTTGCGAAAAGGTTCGTCGAGATCAAGCATCCCAAGCCTTTGCTAAGCCGGATCATAGTCCTGTTACGGTTGCGGATTATGGGGCGCAGGCGCTCATTTGTCAGACGCTGAAAGCCCAGTTTCCCCAGGATGCGGTGGTGGGGGAAGAAGATCCGCTGGTGCTCAGTAGCCCAGGAATGCAATCCTGTCTGGATCAGGTTACTGCCTATGTGCAAACGTGGGTGACAGGGGCAACGTCTCAGGATGTTTTGGACTGGGTGGGACAGGGACAGGATCCCACGGGTCAGCGCTTCTGGACAGTGGATCCCATTGATGGCACGAAGGGCTATGTGCGAGGGGATCAGTATGCGATCGCTTTGGCGCTGATTGAAGAGGGGGTGGTGCAGGTGGGAGTCATGGCTTGTCCTGCTTTACCGGTGCAGTTTGGCGGGACGGGGGGACCGCAATCTCCAGGGGTAGTCTTTACGGCAGTGCGGGGACAAGGGGCTGAAATGTTGAGCTTGGCCAGTGGAACCCGATCGCCTTTGGCAGTTAACCGGATTTCTACCCCCCAGGGGTTTCAACTCATTGAAAGTGTCGAGCGGGATCACGGCACCCCAGAATGGCAACATCGAGTCATTCAGTCCCTAGGGTGGCAGTTGCCCCCGTTACGGATGGATAGCCTAGCAAAATATGGAGCCATTGCCCGTGGGGAGGCGGATCTGTACCTGCGGTTGCCCACGGGAAACTCCCTCCAGCGTCGGGAAAATATTTGGGATCATGCGGCGGGGGTTATTGTCTTAGAGGAAGCCGGGGGCAAAGTTACGGATCAATGGGGCAAACCCTTAAACTTTGCCTGCGGGACTAAACTTCAAGACAATGAAGGGATTGTGGCCAGCAATGGCTATATTCATGAGGCGGTTTTAGAGGCGATCGGAGAGAGGGCTGAAGCCTGATTTTAAGGTTTTTAGGGTAGGAGACCCGGCTCCTACGGGGTTACCAATTGCACCGCATCGGTCAAGAGCATGACTTGGCGACTATCCACTAAAAAGGTGCGGAAGCCCTGTTGGGTGAGTTGTTGGAGGTTCGCCAAGGCCGCTGTGCTATCCGTGGTGTAACTCGCCAGTAAGTAGGCCCGGCCTCCGTAGGACACTAACCCCGGAGTTCGGGATTGGGCGGTTTTCAGTTGGGCCGCGATCGAGGGGGTCTGGGCAAAATCCACCACGATCGCATATCCCGTTCCTAAGGGCTGGGGAGCAAAGCTAGGCCTGGCGGGGGGAACGGGTCTAGGAGGAGCGGGAGCAGTGGGAGCCGCAGGGGAACTAGAGGACTGGGCGACAAAGGCCTGTAATCCTGAGGCTTGGGTAATATATTCTGCCCAGGCATTCGCATCACTAAAATTACGAAACCCCCCCATGCGGGAAACCCGATTGCCCTGGTAGTCGCAGATGGGGATAGAAACCGTGGGGGGCAAGACCTGCTTTAGCTGATTTTCGCTGGCGGTGGTGGGGGTGGTCACCAGTAAAATAAACTCCCCCGTAGCGGGAGGGGCGCAGGGGGCCAGGGTTTGGGCGACGCTGGGCAATGCGAAAGAGAGCAGATTGATCAGACCACTGGTAAGCCCAGTGACCACAGCGATCGTTGTGGGGAACTTTTTACTGCGAAGCCTGTTACCGCAAAGCATAGTCATCAGCCTTGAGAAATCACCAAATGACAGCCCCAATTTAAGCCGGAAGGGCAGGTTTGTCCATCCTGATCGGCAAAAACGCCCCTACCCTGGTTTCCGTTTTAGGCTTTAGCTCATGGCTAACATCCGCTCAATGGGCTGGAGGGCAGCCAGGCGGGTTGCTTCGGGCAGGGTAATCTCCGGCGATCGGTTTTTCATAGCGAGATACAGTTTTTCCAGTGTATTCAGGCGCATGTGAGGACATTCGTTACAGGCACAATTGTGGAGGGGCGGCGCAGGAATAAAAGTCTTATGGGGCATAGCCTTTTTCATTTGATGTAAAATCCCTGGTTCCGTAGCCACAATAAAGGATTCACTCTGACTTTTGCCGCTGTAATTTAACAAAGCAGTGGTAGAGCCAATAAAATCCGCATGACGGAGCAGACCCGGTTCACATTCAGGATGGGCAATCATTTCCGCCTGGGGATGGGCAATTTTCAGGTCAATGATTTTACGCTCAGAAAAGGTTTCATGCACCATACAACTGCCATCCCAGAGCACCAATTCCCGGCCCGTCTGCGCCATCACATAGCGCCCCAAATTACGATCGGGTGCAAAAATAATCGGTTGATCTGCCGGGATTTGATTCACAATTTTCACCGCATTGGAACTGGTACAAATAATGTCACTCAGAGCCTTAATTTCAGCGGAACAATTAATATAGGAAATCACCAGATGATCAGGATACGATCGCTTAAAGTCTGCAAAAGCATCGGGCGGACAACTATCCGCCAGGGAACAACCCGCCGCCAAATCTGGCAAAAGCACCAACTTCTGGGGGTTAAGAATTTTGGCCGTTTCCGCCATAAAATGAACCCCCGCAAAAACAATCACATCAGCGGTGGTTTGGGCTGCCTGTTGGGACAACCCTAGGGAATCCCCAATATAATCCGCAATATCTTGAATATCGGGATCTTGATAGTAGTGGGCCAAAATAACCGCATTGAGATCGCGCTTCAGGGTATCGATCGCAGCAAAGAGGTCAAGGGGGAGAGACGGACGAGGGGCAACGGCGGTAAACATAGGTCAGCAGGGGGAGGATGAGGGTATGGCTTCTAATTATAGTCGATTTTACCAAAATTGGGCTTGTGGAGCACCACCCAGATCCCGCCCTTACAGCCAAGCTTTATACAATAGTCCTAAGGAATGCGGACTTTATAACCTGGAATTTCACTACAAAGACACAGAAGCCCCGCAGGAACGCCTTTGTGTTCTTTGTGCCTTTGTGGTTTAATCCTGGACTTTCCAGTTTATTTAATGCACGATCCTAAGCCTCTAAATAGGTCGAGGTTGGGAGCGAGCGTTTTGGTCTGTGTGCAGAGCGAGAGAGCGATTAACTGATGAAAATGCTGGGAGTATCCCAGTTTTGCACTAAGCACAAATACTTAGTATGGGAGAATCATT
>DALYGI010000097.1:0-11742 GCA_031971595.1 Prochlorotrichaceae cyanobacterium CTOTU29312 | reverse complement strand
CAAGAATTCAAACAGTGGAGTTTATTTCTTACCTGCGTCGATGGTTTCCATTTTTATCTTAACGCCCTGTTTGAGGTATTTGCCCAGGGCTTCCCCCAATTGCTCTTCCGCCGATTTAGGGGGAGCTTTTTTGCTAAACAGTTGATTGAGGATAATCCAACTCACCACGCCAGCAGTAATTAATGGAAATAGGCTGACCATTATGCACCTCCCTCCAGGTTTAGAAGATAAGTTTTAAAGTTTTTAAAGCAATTTAAAGTTCGGATCCCATGCCCTAATTCTGAGGATCCAAAGGTGGGTTTGATGGATCCTCCGCTATTAGGAATAAGTCCCTAGCCGTAAATTGCCCCTTTTATAATCTAGACCTCAAAATAAAGCAAGTATTTTCCCAAATTCCCTGCTATTTCTGGCTCTGAGGGCTGAACTGCTCCACGGGCTTAACTTTCATGAAACTGCTTGCTAATCACCTGGGTGGGGCCAGAACAATAGACGCATAATTCATTGGCAATTTCAACTGCTTCTTCTGGGGTTTTATCCAGGTACATGGCGGTGAGGGCAAAATGCTCCCCTGCACCGATCGCGCTGAATTCGTTGATTTTTTCCACTAAGTAACTGTCCACCACCCGAAAGATACGATCGTGCATACCAATTAAATAATCATTGTGTTTGCTGAAACCGTCATCCTTGGATTTTGCCCAGGCGTAAAACTCCACCATAAAATCTAAAACGGCTTCTACGGTGGCATCCACGGGTTTATGGTTCCGGGCAAACATCTGCATAAAGCTCAGTTCCATCACATAACCCACACTGCCAATGATCAGTCCATTGACCTCAAATAACTTGCCCTGCTCTTGACCAGTCACGCGGCTGGTGATTTTGAGCAAGCCCGCTGTCCGAATACTGTCGGCAGCAAAGATTAAACGATCGGGATAATGACGAGCTACAACAACACTCATAGTTTCAACTTAATTCTTGTGATAGACACCTTCAGACCTAGACACCATAGCGCAAGTTGGGCGGCATCAGGGGAAATCCTGGATTTTTGCAATTTTTGGCTGCTTGACAGGAAAGAGGCCCTTGCTCATAATAAATAGTACATTTATTCTACTTGCTTGACATGGAGGGGATATGCAGCACTCCGCTATTGTTTCAGGGTTGTCCCATGGGGGGGCGGGACTGCTGTTGCTGATGGCCGGGGCCTTAATCTGGCAAAATACGTCCCTTCCGTGGCAGTGGCAGGGTGGGGATGCAGGGGAGTTTTGTCCCGATCGTTCTGCCCCCTATTCGGTGACTTCGGCGTTGTATCAAACCTTTGTGGCTCAGGCAGCCCAAGGGAGTATGGATCCGGCGGTGGTGCGTCAACTGTTGGGCTCTCCTGCCTGTACTTTACCCCCCATTGCTATCCGTGCGGAGGTGCAAACTACGCGGGAGGTGTACTACCGGGAGGATGGAGCAGCGATCGTTTTGGGGTATGAAGAGGGGCGTTTAGTGGGGTATGGCACGGAGGGAGAGCCGATCCCAGAAACGATTTCTGTAGTACAACCGTGGTCTATTACGGAGGGCGATCGAGTGGGGGGGTATCCAGTGGTGGCCAGTTTAGGAGGGCTCTCTTTAGGGATTGATGGCTGGGTTACTGCTCCTGAGTCAGGGGTGATCAGCCCCAGGGCAAACTGGGTTGTAGAGTCCCGGAGTCCTCGCCCTTTGGGAACCAACTGTATTTTGTATGCCAGTGCTGCTTTTCCCTCCTATTTATCGCGGTTGTGTGGTGTGGAACTCCCCAGGGTGGGGACAGTGAGCTTAGGAAGTCCTCTGGGACAGGTAGGGGGTTTCTTGCACTTTGCGTTACTCACCCTACGTCCCGTTAGTACAGACCCGATCGACCAGACCAAAGCGCAACGCTGGCATTATGTGGCCCCCGCACCCGAATTTGTTGCTCAGTTTTTCTAGAAGGAACGTATTTGTGATGACCCGACAACTTCAATCCAAGTTTTCACCTAAACTTTCACCTAAACTAGCCTACCGCTGGACAGGGGCAGCCGGTAGTATATCCGTTTTAATGAGTGGACTACCGATCGCTGAGGCGGTTGAAGTGATGGAACCCTATACGCCCCCGACGTTACAACCGTTTTCGTTTTCCCGCAACCCTCAGCCAAGCCTCGCTCCAGCTTCTGCTGCTCCCTCTTCCTTGCCCACTTTTCCTCAAGTCCTGCCTCAAGTCCTACCTGAAGCTCTATCTGACTCCCTACCCCAGAACCCCGTAGGATTATCCTTTGACTTACCCAGTCCAGACACTACCGTAGATCTGGCGATCGTTGCTGAGGGGGAGAGTACACCGGAGAGCTTGGCGGCGGGGGGGAATCAACAGAACCTACTCACTCAACAGAATGCAGAGTTTCCGGCAGACTGGTGGAGGATGGGATCGGATTCTCCCATTGCGATCGCTATTGGTATGGCGGAAGGCACTCGGACAGTGGACGGGGGCAAAACGGCGGCTTATTACTGGCACGAAGATCCGGGAAATGGGGCTAATAATTTTGGTACCTTTAGTTATCAGCATTTAGCACCTCACCAGACTCAGGAGGTCGATCGTCAAGCCAGTGGCACGGCTAAACGGGAAGTGGCCAAGGAGCAGGGACTTCCTGAACTCAGCGATCGGTTACAGTTGGAGCGCTTACAGAAATTTCATGCTCAACTACAGCAACAGGCTAGGGCAAAAGGAATTCAGTTAACAACTCTGGAAGCTTTGAATGGACTAGATTTAGCGAACCAAAGTGAAGCCGCTGCACTCTCTGCGTGGGGGTATATCGATCGTTTAGCTCAAATGCGGAGTTTACTACCCGGTGAGGCGGAAGAACAGATTCGGGAAGCGAGAGCCTGGTCTTACTGGAGCCCCAGTCGCAACACCTGGGACGCACCAGGGTTAGGGAATCATTACAGCTACATCCGTAAGGATCAAGACCGTCGGTTTGCTGCCATTCAAAAGGCATTAAAAACCTATGCAGTGGATGTTTCTGCTGCTTCTCATACTGCTACGGCCAAAGATCAAGCCCTGCCAGTGGTCTCCAGTCAGTCCCCGTCAGATAACCAGTCTAGCCTCAGTAGCCAGTTCAACCAGTTCAACCAGTTCAATCAGTTTACTCAAGCCGATCGAGCTAACCCGTCTACTGAAGCCAGTCAACCTCCTCTCTTTACCCCATTGAGCAAATCTCATCAATCTAGTCAGTCTCATCAAGTTAGTCAATCTACTCAAGCTACTCAAGCTACTCAAGCTACTCAAGCTACTCAAGCAGTAGCTCAACCTAGCCACGAGTCCCTCTCTCAGGCGGAACAAAACGATCGCATTGCCGCAATTCTCAGTTTTCCGGGCTAGAATCTCACCCTCAAATCTTGGCAAGACTCAAAGCTCATTGCCCCCGATACTTTTATTAGTGTGAATCTATCCGTTAAACAGTTTACCGAAAATCGTCTGCTAGATTATATTGACCATGTGTTAGAAGTCACCGGCTTACCGCCCCAAAACTTATGAAACCCCTTGCGGCCTCAGATGTGGTCAATTTGATTCAAGAATTAAAGTAGTTACCCTCGAATCACCGTAATGGATCGACCTGCGGGACTGATCGCCAGTTCAGTGGTAGTACGATCGCTCAGGGGGGGTAAATCAGGACGACGATCGAAAATCACTAACCAACCTGTATCTAGTCCTAATCCTGAAAGATATTTATCTAACTGTTTTAAGCCCTCCGTGAGGGGATCTTTTTTGCCTTCTTTCCAGACTTTTAATTCCATAGCGATCGTCACTGTACCATAACGCAAACATAAGTCCATGCGACCCGAACCGATCGCATATTCTCGCTCCAATGTACCACCCCCATTCACTACACGATGGAGAAACGCCATTAACACTAAATGAGGTGCAATTTCAGGATAGGGCGTACTTCTGAACAAAGGTTCTCCATGCTGTCGCCAAAAGTCTAGAAAAGACTCCAGGAGGGCTTCAGGGTTGAGGCTCCCCTCTGAAGTGAGCCAACGGGGATGAATAGTAGGGGCCGGTAAAGAAGCAGTCGTGACATAGGCCAGCACCCTCGGAATAATTTCTTGATAAATAGGATTGGCCACTTGCAGTCCACCCCCATTCTGTAAGCGGCAAAGTCCTAAATCCAGGAGCAGTTGCACATCATCTTCCGGTATACTCCCCAGGGCATCACCGGCTAACATGGGTTCAAAAATCGCCTGGATTTCCGGTTCTCGTAACCGCTTGACCAGGCTATCCAGATGGGTTTCCTGACGTTGAATTATCCGTTCCTTTGCTTGAAGAACATCGTCCACGGTAATAGCCTGGGTGGGATCGGGAACGAACACTTCCACCAGTTGACGAGCGATCGCATTTACTAGCCAGGGTTGCCCTTGAGTTAAGTCAAAGACTAAGGCTATGGCTTCCGGTAAAAACACCTGACCTGTTGCCTGAGTATGTTGGTGGTAGAGGGCCGTCACTTCTTCCAGAGTGAAGTTACTGAGGGTGAAAGACTCTGACTTGATATTAAAGGGACTGGCAGTATTGAGGCGGGGACTGCCACCAGAAGCAACTTTGTAATCCCGTACATCCCGCACACCAATAAGTGCCAGGGAGTGGGGAAAGCCCTGGGGACGCAGGGGGAAACCGGTTCGTAACTGCCGCAGAACAGTGATCAGCGTTTCATCTTCTAAGCTATCAATTTCATCGAGAAAAATCACCAGCGATCGAGGCGAGGCTATGGCCCAAGACTGGAGATAGATTGTTATATCTAAATCGTTGGGGTCAATTAATCCCATCTCTTCCTGTATGTCTCGTAACTTAGGAGGCTGTAAATCCCCAGGTAGCAGCACCTTAGTCGTACTGATCCAATTCCGAATAATATATTTCTGAGCCAGTATCGGATCATGTTTAAAGGCGGCTCCTGTTTCTACGGATAAAACGATCGCGGTATAGTCGCCACTGGCAGTTAACTGCTGGGCCAGTGTCATCATGGCGGTGGTTTTTCCCGTTTGGCGCGGTGCATGGAGAACAAAGTAATTTTGTCCATCAATTAAAGCTTTTAACTCCGGCAACCGTGCGGTGGGAGAGAGCATATAGTGGATGTCTGGCTTACAGGGGCCAGCGGTGTTGAATTGTTTGGGCATGGGATTGGAATTATGAATTATAAATTAAATTGATTAGGCTAATGCGATTTTAAGGGATTTGAATCATGGGGTTCTTCTCCGGTTCTCCAACAGTGGTCTTATTATAGGTAATTGTAGAGGTCAACTGAACTACCCATCATGTCTTCTTACCGTGTTCCACCCCCAGAGGCTGCTAGCGATCGTCCCCTCCCTCACGCTGCTCAATTAGAGGGCATTGTGGAGCGCCTGACGTTTCACTCTACGGAGTCGGGCTATACGGTGGCGCGGGTGCAGGCAAAAGGGGAGCGGGACTTAATTACGATCGTGGGGAGTTTTCCGCAGATAGAGCCGGGTCAAACCCTGCGGTTGTTGGGGGAGTGGCGCACCCATCCTAAGTATGGGGATCAGTTTCAAGTCAGTCAGTATGAGGAACTCAAACCGGCGACCCTCACGGGCATTGAAAAATATTTGGGCAGTGGTCTCATTAAGGGGGTGGGGCCAGTAACGGCTCGGCGCATTGTGGCCCATTTTGGCCTTGATACTCTGGAGGTGATTGAACATCACATTGACCGTTTGGGGGAGGTGCCGGGGATTGCCCACAAACGCATTGCCATGATTCAGCGCACTTGGGCAGAGCAAAAAGCCATTAAGGAGGTGATGCTGTTTTTACAAGGTCACGGGGTTTCTACGACCTATGCGGTGAAAATTTTTAAGCACTATGGCAATGAGTCCATTGCAGTGGTCACGGCTAACCCCTACCAACTGGCTACGGATGTTTATGGCATTGGCTTTATTACGGCTGATGCCATTGCTCGGAATCTGGGCATTGGAGCGAACTCCGACTACCGCTACCGAGCGGGGTTACTGCACATCCTCAACACAGCAGGGGATGAGGGGCACTGCTATCTACCCCGATCGGAGTTGATTCAGCGATCGTCTGTACTCTTGAAAACCGCTGACCACACTCCAGATCCGGATCAGGTTAGTTTTGTGATTCAGGCAATGGCAGGGGATCAGGAACTCCTCTGTTTTGCGGAAGAGGATCAGCCCTGTTACGCCCCGGCCTTTTACTATGCGGAGTCTAACCTGGCTCGATCGGTGCAAACCTTACTGCAACAGCCCGTCAGTGTAGATACGGAGCGGGTCGATCGCTGGATCGATCGGTTTCAGGAGAAAGCCCAAACTCAACTCTCGGATCAGCAACGGGAGGCAGTGCGCCAAGCGGCCCAGCAGCGGGTTCTGATTCTCACTGGCGGGCCGGGGACGGGTAAAACTTTTACCACCAGGGCGATCGTGGCGTTGTGGCGGGCCATGGGTAAAAAAGTACTACTGGCTTCCCCCACGGGACGGGCGGCCCAGCGTTTGGCGGAAATGACGGGACAGGAGGCCAAAACCCTGCACCGCTTACTGGAATTTGATCCGAAGGAGATGGGGTTTAAGCGTCATGGGGATAATCCCCTTCAGGGAGAGGCGATCGTCATTGATGAGGTGTCGATGTTGGATGTGTTTTTGGCGAATAATTTCTTTAAGGCTGTCCCCCCAGATGCTCAAATTCTACTGGTGGGGGATACGGATCAGTTGCCCAGTGTGGGAGCAGGGGCGGTTTTGCAGGATTTAATCAATGCCCGCACTATTCCCGTCATTCACCTCACGGAGGTCTTCCGCCAAGCCCAGGGCAGCCAGATTATTATGAATGCCCACCGCATCAACCACGGCAAACCCCTCAATTTAGAACGGGTGTCCGCCTCGCCTCAAACGGACTGTCTGTGGTTAGAACTACCGGACGGAGTGGACGGGGAACAGGCACTACGGGATGTGGTCACGGACTTCATTCCCCAGCTTGGCTTTAGTCCCAATCATCACCTCCAAGTCCTCTGTCCCATGACCAGAGGGGCTTTGGGCACTCGCAACTTAAATCAGGTTTTGCAGACCTGTCTGAACCCTGCCGCACCGGAAAAGCTAGAAATTCAGCGGGGGAAGTCCCTGCTGCGGGTGGGGGATCGGGTGATGCAGCAGATGAATGACTACGATCGGGAGGTGTTTAATGGAGATTTGGGCTATATCACAGCCCTTGACCTAGAGGAGCAGGCGGTCACAGTGCAATACGGGGAACGATCGATCGTTTATGACTACGCCGACCTGGATGAAATTGCCCCCGCATGGGCCATTACCATTCACAAATCCCAGGGGAGTGAGTTCCCGGTGGTGGTGCTACCGTTGGTGATGCAACACTATCTAATGCTCAGTCGCAATCTCTTTTATACTGGCTTAACCCGTGCCAAACAGTTAGCGATTTTAATCGGTTCCCAAAAAGCGATCGGTTTAGCCATTCGTCAAATTAAAGATCGGCAACGCTATACGTGCTTAGCCCAGAGGCTTACGGGTCTCCCAGTCCATAGCCACACCGTAGAAACTATTGGTCACGATATTACCATTTAATTAAACTGGAAAGTTCAGGATTAAACCACAAAGGCACAAAGAACACAAAGGTATTCCTGCGGGGCTTCTGTGTCTTTGTCGTGAAATTCCAGGTTATGGTGGTCTGCGCCCGCACCTCCGATCGTCTTGACCTCAAAAGTTGGGGAATTGTAACAAAATATTGAAACTGTCCAGGGAAAATCCCTCGATCGCAGTCCTGGGGCAGCGGGGGACATCTCTGGGGGACATCTCAGGAGAGGGGAGAAGGCGGGAACGGTGTATTCTCGTTTGGGGGTTCACCTGATATACTGGAAGACCTCACTCTAAACTACGAAAATCAAAAACTTCATTATTATTTAAGGAGGACGGTACCGAGTGGCTCAGGTCATAGTTGGCGAAAACGAAGGAATTGAATCCGCATTGCGGCGCTTTAAGCGTCAGGTGTCCAGGGCAGGCATTTTCCCGGACTACAAAAAGCATCAGTATCACGAAACGCCTCAGGATAAGGAAAAGCGTAAGGCTATTGCCCGTCGCCGTAGACGGCAAACCAAGACCTCCCGTGCGAAATAGCGTTCCAGGACGATCGCTCTATTGCTGACCTGGCTGGTCATTCCCCCAGCAGCAATTGAATCTATCCATATACTTAATTTCAAGGCGGGATTTCCCGCTTTTTTTGTGAGATTTTTGGATGAGGCTATGAATCCAGAGGGTCGATCGGCTGAATGGGTTGCGGGGCAAGGCTCGGAGTGGCTTTGGGCTGAGGTGTTAGTAGATGCGCCGGGCCGTTTGCCCTCTCAGGAGGTGTTTACCTACGCGGTTCCCCCCGACCTCTGGGCGCAACCTGGGGGGCTACATGGGGGGCTACAGACTGGAGATGGCTTGCAGCCCGGAGATGGTTTGCAGCCCGGAGATGGCTTGCAGCCCGGAGATATTGTGCAGGTACCCTTTGGCTCCCAAACCCTGGGGGCGATCGTTTTGTCCCTCAGCACAACGCCGCCGGATCTGGATCCTTCTAAAATTCGACCCATTAGCGATCGGGTTTGTTCAGGCTTTTTTCCTGCGAAGTACTGGGACTTGTTGCAGCAGGTGGCCACCGCTTACTACACCCCCTTGGCTACCGTCATCCGCACGGCCTTACCCCCTGGGCTTCTGGCCCGCTCCCAGCGACGCATTGCCCTCAATTCCGATCAGATTCCTCCCAATCCAGAACTGTTTTTACGATCGTCGGCGTTGGCGGTGTTGCGGCTGTTGCAACATAGCCCCACCGGAGACTACACCTGGCGCTATCTCCAAAAACAGGTCAAGGGGGCCGCCGCTGGCTTGCGGGCTTTGGAGAAGCGGGGCTGGGTTCGCAGCTATTTAGAAACTCCCGATCCACCTCGCCCTAAACATCAACAGTGGGTATCTTTTCTGGGCACTCGTCCCCTGGCGGAACTGACGGACAAACAGCAGCAAGCTGTCCGAGTACTGCAACAGGCGGGAGGAGAGCTACTGCTGACGGAGTTATGCCAAAAAGCTCAGGTGAGTGCAACGGTCATTCACAATTTGGCTAAATATGGGGATGTGCTCTTGGACGATCGCCAACAGTATCGACTTCTTAGGGGAGCGAATCTGCCCCCGGATTCGGTGAAGGTTTTAAATTCTGATCAAGCCCTGGCTTTAGAAGCGATCGTTGCGGCTCAGGAGATCTGTCAACGCACCCAGAAGGGACAGACCATTCTGCTCCACGGTGTAACGGGTTCCGGCAAAACGGAGGTGTACCTCCAAGCCATTGAACCCTGTTTAGCCGCAGGACGATCGGCCCTGGTGCTAGTACCGGAGATTGGGTTAACGCCCCAACTGACCGATCGTTTTCAGCAACGCTTTGAACGTAAAGTACTGGTGTATCATAGTGGCTTGTCGGAAGGGGAGCGCTACGACACCTGGCGACTGATGCTCTTGCCTACCCCCCAAGTGGTCATTGGTACGCGATCGGCTATTTTTGCCCCCCTGCCCAAGTTAGGGCTAATTATTTTAGATGAAGAACACGACAGTAGTTTTAAGCAGGATCAGCCCATGCCCTGCTACTACGCCCGCACCGTAGCCCAGTGGCGATCCCAGGGGTGCGCCTGTGTGTTGCTGTTGGGATCTGCCACTCCATCTCTAGAAACCTGGGTGGAGACGGCCCGGCATCGGCTATTGCAGGAGGCTATGCCCCAAGCCCCAGAGGACTCCAAACCCTTCCTAGAGCCGCTGTACCTGACCTTACCCCAGCGCATTTACAACCGCCCCCAACCCCAAGTGGAAGTGGTGGATATGCGACAGGAGTTGCAGCGGGGAAATCGATCGTTGTTTAGCCACCCGTTGCAGCGGGCACTGCACCAAATGAAGGCCAACGGGCAACAGGGTATCCTCTTTGTCCCTCGTCGAGGTCACAGTACATTTGTTTCCTGTCGGAGTTGTGGGGAGCCCTTGGGGTGTCCTCACTGTGATGTGTCATTGACCTACCACCAGCCGGAGGGATCGGCTCAAGGGAATACGGGTCAAGGGTTTACAGGTCAGGGCTTATCGAGTCAAACCCTGCGCTGCCACTACTGCAATTACAGCCAACCCCAGCCCAAGGTCTGCCCCCAGTGCCAGTCTCCCTACCTCAAGTTTTTTGGCAGTGGAACCCAGCGGGTTGTGCAGGAAATAGAACAGATGTTTCCTGATTTGACCCATATTCGGTTTGACAGTGACACCACCCGCACCAAAGACGCTCACCGTATCTTACTCCAGCGTTTTGCAGAAGGACAGGCGGATCTCCTGGTGGGCACCCAGATGCTGACCAAGGGCATTGATTTACCCCAGGTTACCGTAGTGGGCATTTTAGCGGCGGATGGATTGCTTCACCTGCCAGACTTTCGGGCCGGGGAGCGGGCTTGTCAAATTTTGCTTCAGGTGGCGGGCCGATCGGGCCGGGGGACAGATCCAGGTCGGGTGATTTTGCAAACCTACAGCCCAGAACATGGGGTAGTCCAGGCGGTCACCCAACAGCGCTACGGCGAGTTTTTAGATCAGGAGTTACCCCATCGATCGCCTTTATTTTACCCACCTTTTAGTACACTTTTATTATTGCGATTAACCAGCCCCGATGCCAGTGCGGTAGAGCAAGCGGCTCATGATGTAGGAGCATTTCTGCGAACATTTTTAGCCGAGGGGGACTACACCGAAGCAGTGGAACTATTGGGGCCAGCCCCAGCCCCCATCCTTCGCATTGCCCAACGGTATCGCTGGCACCTGTTACTGAAAGTGAAACCCCAAGCTCAGGGGGATTTTGAACTGCCATGGATCGATATTCAACACCACCTCAAACCCCACCGCACCGTCGCCCTAACGATCGATGTCAATCCCATGCACTTAAGTTAATTCTTAATTCTTAATTCTTTCCTAGCCTCGAATCACAACGATCGTTCTGCCATTGGAGTCACTGCTAGTTCAGTGGTAGTTCGATCGCTCAAGGAGGTAAGTTCTCACGACGATCGCAGGTTCACAAGTGTCATCACGATCGCTTAACTCAGAAAAACTAACTTAACGATCGTTGCCACAACCAAACCAACGATCGTTACTAGCAGCATCGTAATCTGGTTAAAGCGATCGTTGATCTTATCAAAACGCTGATCAGTCTTCGTCTCAAGTTGGTTAAAGCGATCGTTTACCTTGTCGAATCGTTCATCTACCTTAGCGAACCGCTGATCGACTTTGGCTTCAAGTTGGTTAAAGCGATCGTCAGTCTTAGCTTCAAGCTTGTCGAAGCGATCGTCTATTTTCTCGAATTGCTTAAGGGTTTCGGAACGGAAATCCTTGAGATCCCGATCGAGCTTATCGATGTTTTTCTCGTTATGCCGAACGCTTTCTTGAAGCGCTGCAACCGCTAGATCAGTGGAGTCGATCGCTTGAGTCATAACACAACAGCCTCTTGAGAAAATCTAGAGTATCAGACTATTTTAATGGCTTTGGGAAGATTGGGAACGATCGCTCCCCCTTATTTCCCGTTCCCACTTCAGCATTCCAATAACGCTTAACTCAGAAAGACTAACTTAACGATCGTTGCCACAACCAAACCAACGATCGTTACTAGCAGCATCGTAATCTGGTTAAAGCGATCGTTGATCTTATCGAAACGCTGATCAGTCTTCGTCTCAAGTTGGACAAAGCGCTGCTCGACCT
>DALYGI010000096.1:0-11832 GCA_031971595.1 Prochlorotrichaceae cyanobacterium CTOTU29312 | reverse complement strand
CCCGCCACTTCCTCAAGCCTTCGATCAAGTACATGCAAAAAGTTTGTGCCGATCGCTATGCTGAATTCTGGAGTGCGGGCAATGCCAGCAAGATTAAGCAACAAAGCTGCGACATCTTTGCGGTGAAGTATGCCAAGGGTGAATTAACCGCTAAAATCAGCAAGACAGCTGTTACTGCCTAAGTAACGATCGTTTAACTAGCTTTAACTGGGTTTAACTGGGTTTAATGTGGTTGAACTTGAGTTTTAATCTCTTGGGTTAACGTAATCGATCGTCCCTAGGGCGATCGTCAGCAGAAGGGAGCCAGTGCTTAAGGATTGGCTCCTTTTTTTGTGCCCGACCAACTTAGTGCCCGACCAACTTAGTGCCCGAACCTGTAGAGGTGCAAGTTCTACTCACTCCCTAGGGCTGTGACACCTTCAAAACATAGTTACTGAGGGCTTGCCAATCCTCTTGGGCGGTGGGAGTCCATAACCACTGTTGAGCGGTGCTATCGGGGGGAAATTTCCCGGCACTATGAGCCATCACCCGATCGTAAAGGGGAAGGGCTTGGTTAAAAAATTGCGATTGTTGACCCACGGGCTGCTCGTTGCCTAAATTCCACAGCACCAAGGCTAAACCAGCGGAAGCCATCAAAGATTCCTGGCTGGGAATGGGAGCCGTTTCGGAATACTGACCGCTGAGGGGGTTACCGTTGGCAAAGAGGGGATCTTCTGATTCTCCTTCTAGGGGCAACACCTGAAGCCAGAGGGATTTGGCGGTGCTAAAGTCTCCCCGTTGGTAATAGGCAAAGGCTAGGGCGTTGAGGTAAGCGCTAGATTGGGGATCTTTTTGCTGGGCAGTTTGCCAGTAGAGGCGGGCATCTTCCCAACTCCAGCCTTCCCGTCCGGCTTGGGTGGCTTGCCAGGCAAAGCGTCCGTATAAAAAGCTAATTTCAGGACGATCGAGTTGGGTGGGAGAGAGTTGGGTCAAAATGGCCTCTGCCCCTGCTAAATCGGAGTCAGTCAGGAGGGATTCTAAAATCTCGGCTCCTTCCTGCCAACGATCGCTTTGAAAGGCGGCTAGGGCATAGACCACCAGGCCTTGATTGGGGTTCAATGCGGCAGACTCAGGGGACGGGGATGAAATGGGCGCGGTCTGACTCACACGGGAGAGGGGATGAAACAGTCGCCAAGAGCCCGGAAAAACAAAACTCAGGGTGACGATCGCCGCTGCTCCGGTTACCCCCAGTAATAGCCAGAGGAGCGGTTTCCAAGGGGACTGAGTTTTAACGGGATTACCGAGATCCAATTCAGGTAGGGGCAACTCCACGGGCCGATCGGGGGTGGGAGTGGGTTCGGAAGGGGGGGGAGCGATCTCCATGGGGCTGGGGAAAAAGGCGGCCCGGCCCAGTTTGGCCAGGGCAATGGCCAGAAGGCGATAGACCGCTGTTAAATTGGGGTTGAGGGCAATGGCTTGGCGGTAGGCCAAGATGGCGCTTTGATAGTTCTGTTGACGGGCCAGGGCTTCCCCTAAACTTTGATAGACCTCTGGATCATTGGCATTAAAGGTCAAGGCTTGGTGGTAGGCTTCAATGCCCTCCTCCAGTTGACCCGCTGCCACCAAAGACAGCCCTAATTTGTGGTATGCCCGTGCATCCGTGGGGTTGAGGGCCAGGGTTTGGCGATAAATGGCGATCGTGGAGGCTTCCGATCGGTCTGGATCTGCTGTGGTTAGGGTTGTCGTACCAGACTCCGGCTGGGGGGCATGGGGGGAACTGCTGGCCAGGCGCGATCGAGCCTTGGTGGGCCAGCGCTTACTGTGGGGATCGGGTAAATTGGGATAGAAGGACACAATGCCCCGATCCTCTTCCCCCGTATCCGGTAATAGGTGTTCATCTCCCTCAACTTCCATGGCCCCTTCTTCTTCTGCCTGGGGCATGGATAACTGGGCAAACCAACGCTGGGCTTCTGGATCGGAGGGGAGGGGTAGGGAGGTTAATGCGTCCTCCTCCAGATCCTCTGTGGGGAAGGCACTGGGGGGAGGAACGATCGGGGAGGATACCGTATCTCTGGGAGGTACAAAATCAACGATCGGGGCAGCGATCGGATCAGGGACGGGGGATTCTTCAGGGGAGGGCGGTAATTCTTCCCAATAGTCAGAAACCGCCTGGACTGCCACCTGGTCTGTGTGCTGCGACCTGGCCGGGGTATGGGAAGAGGGATGGGATGGACTGGCAGCGGCAGCGATCGTTTGTAGCCACTGGGGAACGATCGTGGGTTTGTGCCAAGGGTTAGTGGTGGGGTTGCGGATGCCTTCCAGGGTCAAGGCTGAGGCATCTAAGGCGGGTCTCAGCAGCCATTCTTGCTCCACTTCCTCTGAACCTTGGCTAAAGAATTGCCCATCAAAATCCGATCGCAGGTACAAAATCGGTAAACACCAGTAAAAATATTGGGCTCCATAGGAAGACAATAGGCCTTGGCGGGCTCGGCACAGGCTGAGGTCGATGGGATACCCTAACTTGAGGTTGCGATAAAAAAGACGGGTTAGGGTTAAGGCCACCCGATCGGGAATTTGCTCTGCCATGGCCAGCACAGCGGGCAACCCCGATCGCACTAGGGTGTCCGCCAAACAGGATTTGCGATCGGGTAAATCCAGCAAAGGGGCAGGATCGTCATAATGCCCCCGGCAGGAGTTCAGTAGGGCTAAGGACACTCGGTTATTCCGCAGTAATCCCGCCAAATCTTCACCAGGTAAGCGCTCCGTTAGACCCGTGTGGCGGTTAACCAAGTGCAGTGCCCCAGGGCTACTGTGACCGGCAAAGTGAAAGACCTGATAATGCCCTTGCTCTAGGACTTGGGTGAGTTGTTCCCGTCCAGGTTGCTCTAAAATATGCAACTCAATGGACAACTGGTGACGATTTTGCTCTAGGGCACAGACCTGCAACTCCTGCTGCAACAACAGCGCTTCCTGGGTCAGGGCCAGTTGAGCTTGATCCTCCGGTGCCGCTAACACCATTAAAATTCGTAGGGTCTGGGATGCGGGATCGATCGCCACGGCGGGGGTGGCAAAGGGGTCATTGAGGGGGGTAAAACTGGGTTGGTAGCGGGAAAAAATCACCGATTGGGCCGTGGCGAGGGGACGATGGCCATCGTGTAAAATTTCCCAGGGAAGATGTTGGAGACGGTTAGGGTAATCCTTATCATCCTTGACCCCCAGCCGTAGCCGTAAAATTTGCCCCCGATGCTGGGCAATGCCCTGGGCAATATCCCAACTTTGCTGAAGGCTGTCTTGGAACAGTGCTTCGTAAAGATTTCGCCCCAAAACCGTTGGATCCGTCGATCGTTGGGTACCCACGGGATCGGAGAGAATCTCCTGAACCATTTTTTGCCAGTGAGCAATGGGCCACTGGTAGCGTTCTTCCGCTAGGGGCGTACCCATGGGGCCGCGCTCGACACGAGCAAAGACTTCATCGGCTCCCAGAGCGGTAATCCTTAAGTGAAATTCCTGTGTCACGGTGACTGCACTCCTGCACGCTAAGGAAGGGGCTTGCTGGCGCTTCCCCCTGAGGATAGTCGTTCTAGCAGATCCTACATTGCCAGTGCTATACAGTCAGGACTGTTCTGGAAAAGGGGTTTGTTCCCCTGGATTGGGAATTTCAGGGGCTTAGGTGAGGGTGCGGGCGAGGACAAAACGATCGATTCCGGCCAGGTCGGAGTGGAGACTAATGCGATCGTACCGGCCCGTGGCTGCGAGTTTGTCCCGGACGATCGGCCCTTGACCCGCCATCACTTCCACGAGCCACACCCCACCGGGACGTAGATAAGCCGGGGCTGTTTCAATTAAATGGTCGATCGCTGCGAGACCATCCGGGCCACCGTCTAGGGCTAACCAAGGCTCATAATCTCGTACCGTGGGAGCCAGGGCCGCCACTTCCGCAGTGGGAATATAGGGCGGATTAGAGAGCATAACGCTAATTTTGTTCTGACCCTGCCAGGGCGCAAAGGGCTCAACCCAAGACCCCAAATGCCAGGAAACAGACGTTACCCCCTGACGGCGGCCATTCTCCTGGGCGATCGTCAAGGCATCGGGACTCCGATCCACCCCGTGCAAATTTAACGCTCCAGAGTGGGCGGGAACTTCTAGGGCGAGGGCCAGGGGAATTGCTCCGCTGCCAGTGCCCAAATCGACCCATGCACCGCTGGCTAAACGAGGATCCTGTTGTAACTGCTCCAGAGCCAATTCCACCATTAACTCCGTTTCGGGGCGAGGAATGAGAACCCCCGGCGCAACCTGCAACCGTAAATTCCGCCAGGTGGTAAATCCCAACAGGTATTGCAGTGGCACCCGTTCCTCACAATGGCGCTGCCAACAGGCCACGATCGTCTCCAAAGGGCAGCAGAGAGATAGATCCTCCTGGGGCTGAGCCAGATGAAGTTGTAAACGATCGACCCCCGCCATCTCCCGCAGAAGCCAATCCACCGCCGCTGCTTCTAGTCCCTGCTCCTGAGCTTGTTGAATCGCCACCGATCGCCACTGCCGCAAAACGATCGCCTTAACTACTGGCTGTATCCCAGTCATACCTGAATTTTGTACTGAATACTGGATTAATCTTGGTAAGGAGCGTGAATTAAATTAAATAAACCGAAAAGTTCAGGATTAAACCACAGAGGCACAAAGAACACAAAGGAATTGCTTCGAGGCTTTTGTATCTTTGTGGTGAAATTTCAGGCTATAAAGTTTGCATTCCTAACGCTTGAGAATGGCGGTGATAAACACGGACACCGTAGCGCTGGCAATAAGAGAAAAGGCCAAATTAACAACGGCTTGGGTTGATTGCTGATAATAGCCAAAACGAGATCCTAGATCTTTGGACTCTTCCCGTAATAACTGCACATCTTCGGTGAGTTTATTAACGTTATCTGTCAAGCGATCGATACGCTCATCAATGGGATCTCGTTGGGGATTTCGTTGTTCTGTCATAGCTATAAATCTAGGCAGGGACACGTTATCCCGTCCATCTTATCACCCTGAACCCAATTTACGGCACCTTACGGCCAGCAGCACCCTAGAGGCAGTTTAAGCCTCAAAGAGCCACGCCTTAACCTTTTCCATCCCTTTCCAGTCCGGCTTGCGGCTCAACCCATCCTTAATATTACTCTGTACCTCTTCCTTAACCTCTGGAGGAGCCACCATCAGAATTTGTAGGGTCACATCAATATGTTCCCGAACCCCCTTCTGGCCAGCATCCAACATCGCCACCGCCAAATTTACCCGTGCCTGGGGATCATGGGGATTGAGTTTAATCGCCTTCTTCGCCGCCTTAATTGCCTGGGCTGGTTTTTCCGCCAGTAAATACAACCAAGCCAAGCAAGTCCAAGACGTACTACTCTTGCCCGCCCGATCGCAGAGATCCTGAAAAAACGGAATTAAGGTCTCCGGTGACTCGCCCGCCTTATATCGTTCAACCCCCGCATTAAAAAGTTCTTCTACGTTCAAAGTCTCATTCATAGCCGATCGGTATTGCTGATGTGCTGATCTAATGTACCACTGGGGGAATGGAGAATTAAGAATTGAGAATTGAGAATGATTAGATTAGTGGGAAGTGGGAAGTGCGAAGTGACCAGTGACCAGTGACCAGCGTACAGGCAGACTTCCGAGCTTACTGGCCACTAGCTCAAAACTATTCCCTATTCCCTAATCCTCATGATCATCAAAGGGATCCGCTAGGGTTTTGGAGGGGGGGCCGAAGGCGACGTAAATGGAGTATCCGGTGAGGGCGACGACGATCGCTACGATCGCTATGCCAACAGAGAGGGCGGGAGAGGCTTCCATAGGGCTATGTTAATTTATGTTAATTTTTCTTAATAATATCTTAGCGTTAAGGGCCTCTGGGGATCAACCTGATTTTTTTCTAGATTCAGGGTCAGCAACGTGATAGCTTTTAAGAAAGATTAATCTTTGCGAAAAATTCATAATACGTCCCTAGTAGGTCACTCATGGCACAAAAAACTCGTCTTGGCAACCTCCTCAGACCGCTCAACGCGGAATACGGTAAGGTCGTTCCTGGTTGGGGCACCGCACCTCTGATGAGTGTTTTTATCCTGCTTTTCTTCGTGTTCCTCTTGATTATTCTTCAGATTTACAATGCGTCTATCGTGCTGGATAGCTTCTCCGTCGGTTGGGGCGGTTAGGTCTCGCTGCACTAGGATGATCTGGTTAGGGTAATCGATTGAGTTCTTATGAGTTCTTAACTTTGGGGCAGCAATGCCCTTTTTTCTTGCCCAAATGAAGGATTGGCGCAGCATGGGCTTGAGTATGAGGGGATGTTTCCAGCCCTGGGTTTCCATTCCCTTGGGTCTGGCTTTAAACCTGAGCTTAGGTCTGGGTTTAAGTCTGGGTTTAGGGGTGGCGATCGTTTTAGAGAGTCCGGCTTGGGCAGAGGGAGAGGGGCAAACGGGGGCATTCTCCGATCCGCCATTTTCTGATCCGTCATTTTCTGATCCGTCATTTTCTCAACCGCCGATCGGTGCTGGGGGGTCTGCTCCTGTGTTGCCCGGATGGCAAGCCCCGGAAGCGATCGAAGATTATCGGGAGCAAGTTGAGCCCACGCCCTTGGGCTATCTCCGGTGGCAACGGTTTCCGGTGCGGGTGGCCATTGAACCGGTGGCAGAAAGTCCGGGGAGTGCGGCGGCGCTGCGGGATCAGCGCTGGGTGGCTGCGGTGCGAGGGGCTGTGGCAGATTGGCAACCCTATTTTCCCCTAGTGGAAGTGACGATCGTTGATAGTTCTGTAGACCCTTCCGTCGATGCTTCTATCCATCCTTCAGCCCGTGGGGGGGATGAGGGCTGGGATATTTACGTGTCTCGTACCCGTCCGCCCCTGCAACGCCTGCGGGATGGGACAATTTTGCCTGCCCGTTTGGCTGATACTCGTTATGAAATCCTGTCTGCTCCTTCTGGGGAAGATCCGCCCCGGTTTCGCTTTCGGATCCGCTTGGGTAATCAACAGGGGGAGGAAGGGCTACGGGCTACGGCCCGCCATGAACTGGGTCACGCCCTGGGGCTATGGGGTCACAGTACCCATCCTGAGGATGTCATGTATCCCGCCCAAATGGGGAATTATCCTGGCATTAGCGATCGGGATCTGAAGACGTTGCAATGGCTCTACGGCCTAGACTAATGTTAGATTTGACCCGTGACCGCGATCGTTGCGTCCTAATTTCGTCCTAATTTAAAGAATTCTATGAAAGCCATGATTCTGGCAGCGGGGAAGGGAACCCGTGTACGCCCCATTACCTATACCATTCCGAAGCCCATGATTCCCATTTTGGAAAAGCCGGTAATGGAGTTTTTGCTAGAGTTGCTCCGGCAACATGGCTTTACGGAAATTATGGTCAATGTTAGCCACCTGGCCAATGAAATTGAGAACTATTTTCGGGATGGGCAACGGTTCGGGGTGCAAATTGCCTATTCCTTTGAAGGACGGATTACGGATGGGGAACTGATTGGGGAGGCGATCGGCTCTGCGGGGGGGATGCGCCGCATTCAAGATTTTCAGCCTTTTTTTGACGATACTTTTGTGGTGTTGTGCGGAGATGCTCTTATTGACCTGGATCTGACCGCTGCGGTGAAGTGGCACCGGGAGAAGGGGGCCATCGCTACGATCGTCACGAAATCCGTTCCCCGTGAGGAAGTGTCTAGTTACGGCGTAGTGGTGACGGATGATTCTGGGCGGATTCAAGCCTTTCAGGAAAAACCCAAAGTCGAAGAAGCCCTGAGTACCACCATTAACACGGGCATTTATATTTTTGAGCCGGAAGTTTTAGACTATATCCCCTCCGGTCAGATCTACGATATTGGCGGCGATTTATTTCCCCAATTGGTAGCCAAGGGAGCCCCGTTTTATGCCATTCCCATGGACTTTGAATGGATTGACATTGGTAAAGTCCCCGATTATTGGTCGGCCATTCGCAGCGTGTTACTGGGGGAAGTGAAAAATGTCTCCATTCCTGGCCGTCAGGTGGCTCCGGGCATTTATACCGGCTTAAACGTGGCGGTCAACTGGGACAAAATCGACATTCAGGGGCCGGTGTATATTGGCGGCATGACCCGCATCGAAGATGGAGCCCGGATTATTGGCCCCAGTATGATCGGCCCCAATTGCTGGGTATGCAGCGGAGCGACGGTGGATAATAGTGTGATTTTTGAATATTCTCGCCTAGGGTCGGGGGTTCGCTTGGTGGATAAACTGGTGTTTGGGCGCTATTGCGTCGATAAAACAGGCACCGCGATCGATCTGCAAGCGGCGGCCCTAGATTGGCTGATTACGGACACCCGCCAAAGCGTGGTGGAAACCTTTGCCGATCGCCAAGTGCTCTCGGAAGTGCTGAATACCTTACCGGAGTGAGTTCGGCCAAACCTGTGCCTGCAATAATACAATCTTCAGTACATTCTTTTTCTGCTCCTGATAACTTTCATGAACGCAACTGACAGCAAAACCACGGACGACAAAACGATCGTTAAAGACTATTTCAACAGCACCGGCTTCGATCGCTGGCGACGCATCTATGGGGATGGAGAAGTCAACAAAGTACAGCTAGACATCCGCCAAGGCCACCAGCAAACGGTGGATACCGTCATCGGCTGGTTAGAAGCAGATGGCAACCTGGGGGAATTAACCATTTGTGACGCAGGCTGTGGGGTGGGTAGCCTCAGTATTCCCCTGGCCCAAGGGGGGGCTACTATTTTTGCCAGTGACATTTCCGAAAAAATGGTGGGAGAAGCTGCTTCCCGTGCCAAAGCGATCGAATCGGACAGTAAGCGCAGCCTCAAGGTGCAATTCAGCACAGCGGATCTAGAAAGCTTAACGGGTAAATATCACACCGTCATTTGTTTAGACGTATTGATTCACTACCCCACGGAAAAAGCCGCAGAAATGATCTTGAAACTGGGCAGCCTCGCGGAGCATCGTCTGATTTTCAGCTTTGCCCCCAAAACCCCCTGTCTGATCCTCTTAAAATTAATTGGTTCCCTCTTTCCCGGCCCCAGCAAAACTACCCGCGCCTACCAACACTCCGAAGCCGCAATCCGTAAAATTCTGGAAGCCAACGGTTGGACAGTGAAACGCAGCGACATGACCAGCACCCGGTTCTACTTCTCCCAGATTTTGGAAGCGGTTCGCACTGAATCCCCTGCATCCCCAGAAGCACAATAGGTAAGGAATGCGGACTTGATAACCTGGAATTTCACGACAAAGACACAGAAGCCCCGCAGAAACGCCTTTGTGTTCTTGGTGCCTTTGTGGTTTAATCCTGAACTTTCCAGTTTATTGAATACACGATCCCAACTCAATTCCCCTCCAGGGAGGGGCTAGGGGTAGGTTCAGCCTTGGGGAGCAAAAATCTGATCCAACCTTCCCCCCAGGTACTCGTTAGATGCGGTGTTAAGATAATAAAGCACGCCTACCAACGATCGCTATGGACTCCTTACCATCCCCGACTGCTCCCATCATTGCCCAACAAACGATCGCTGCTATGACCCCGGATACCGTGGCGGAGTTGGCTAGGCGATTGGAAGCGGATAACTATGCTTCTCCCTTTGAAGCCCTCCAGGATTGGCATCTCCTCCGGGCCATCGCATTGCAGCGACCCGGTTTAACAGAAGATTACTTATATTTACTAGATTTTGAAGCCTTTGATGAGGCCTAGGCTCCTATGTCCCCTGTCGAGGTTTCAGACTTAGGGTTCCCAGATTCAGCACAGCCAAACCCAAAACTTCCCAACCCAAGCCCAAATTCTGCTCCAGCCTCTCCCTGGCACGATCGTCGGATCCTCTTGGGCATTGGGGGGGGCATTGCAGCCTACAAACTGGCGGAAGTCGCTTCTACCTTGGCTAAAAGTGGGGCCCAGGTACGGGCAATTTTAACGGAGCAGGCGCAGCAATTTATTACCCCCCTGACGATGGGCACCCTTTGCCGCCATCCCGCCTATAGCGATCGGGACTTTTGGCATCCATCCCCCGTCTCCCCCCTGGATTGCACTCCCCAGCATCCCCTCCACATTGCCCTGGGAACTTGGGCGGAAGTGATTCTGCTAGCGCCCCTCACCGCCAACACCCTCGCCAAGCTCACCTATGGGTTAGCGGATAACCTACTCACCAATACCCTCCTCGCCTCCACCTGTCCCGTGGTGGTAGCCCCCGCCATGAATACGGATATGTGGCAACAGGCCACAGTCCAACGCAATTGGCAGACCCTCAGCCAAAACGATCGTTACCACCCCATTGCCCCCGACCAGGGGATCCTCGCCTGCGATCGGGTGGGTACGGGGCGGATGGCAGAGCCAAAGGTTTTATTAAGCTATCTGGAATCCCTGCTCTATACCCAGGGGAAACGGGATCTTCAGGGTCAAAAGATTCTCATTACCGCCGGAGCAACGCGAGAATATTTAGATCCGGTGCGGTTTATCAGTAATCCCGCGACGGGGCGGATGGGCATGGCCCTAGCAGAGGCAGCACTGCACCGAGGGGCCTCTCAAGTAACCTTACTTCAGGGAAACTTCCGGGAATCCCTCAGTCCCGGTATTGAGGCGATTGCCGTGGAAACCGCCGCCCAGATGCAAGCCGCCCTAGAGGCACACTTTCCCCAACATCATTGCCTGTTGATGGCTGCCGCCGTGGGGGATGTGCAACCCCAAACCCGGAGTGAGTTTAAGTTACCCAAACACCAAATCCCCAACCCCCTGCCCCTGGAACCCGTGCCGGATCTCTTAGCCGCCCTGGGGGCAGTCAAGCAACCCCACCAGCGCATCATTGGCTTTGCAGCCCAAACCGGAGAAATTATCTCCCCCGCCTGGGAAAAATTGCAGCGCAAGGGCTTAGATGGCATTGTGGCCAACCCGGTGGATCAGCCCCACAGCGGTTTTGGCAGCCCTTACAACCAGGCCGTTTTAATCGATGCCCAGGGCAAACAGCGATCGATCGCCCCCTGTACTAAATTGTGCCTGGCTCATCAGATTTATGACTGGATGGGGATTCAGTAGGGGCACTCACCTGCTGGGCAAACCAAAGGGCTGCTTTCACGTTAGAAGCATCTTGTTTTAATCGGCGCGGGTAGGGTATGGGTTGAACAAGGTACAGTCACGATCGTTTTTTCCCCTATTTTTAAGTTAAAATTAGTCACCATCTCTCCTATCTTTCCATGCTGTCAGCAGATCTAAAAACTCAAGTTCTGGAACTACCTATTCACGATCGTCTTGAATTAGTGCAGGTAATTGTAGCATCCCTACAAGCCCATCTTCGTAATTACTTTGAACCAGGTATAGTCTATGAAGTATGGACACCGATCGAGACACCTCAAGCCGCAGAAGCACTCCTTAACTTACTAGAATCTGACCAACCATCTGCCCATTTCTAACCTCTATCGATTCGGCTTTAGTCACCACGTTTTACCTTATCTACCCCTCCATCTTTCACATATCAATTTTTTCCGCACATTTGAAGTTTGCATTTACAGTTCCCAATCCTATGTTGAACTACGTCTTGCAAGGGATTTAAAATCATTTAATGGATGATGGGTGTGTTACATTGCACTAACGCACCCTACAAGGCAACGATCGCACTTGAGCTTTGGCGGCGTGTAAGACTTTTAACATTGTATCTGCTGCCTCAAAAGCATCGTAGGGAGACCATACTGGATACGCTTGGTTAGGTTTAATCAGATCCATTTCTTGTTGAGCTAGTTCTGAAATTAAAATTTGCATAATATGGAACTGGTCTGAGCGGCTCAGCCCTTTTAATGGGGTATCAACTTAAGGCGAAAACTCCTACACAGAGACGATCCCAGCCTGCAAGG
>DALYGI010000095.1:4972-11856 GCA_031971595.1 Prochlorotrichaceae cyanobacterium CTOTU29312 | reverse complement strand
AAATACGAATAAATCACATCCGAGCAGAATTTAAGAGAGCACGCAACCCACAAGAACGAGAACTAATTGTGGTAGAAAATATTTGTGAGGCACTAAAGGAAATGGGTGGTAAATATGTTTTACCGTTTCGATTTAAAAATGAAGATGGAAATCGTACTAGTCACCATCTTATCTTTATTAGCAAACATGTGAAAGGGTATGAAATTATGAAAGGAATAATGGCTAAGGAAAGTTCTGAACAGGTACAGGGCGTACCATCTTTTGAGTATAACCCTGCAACACGCCAACAACCATTACTCTTTGATCTCAGTCGTCCTCTTGATGAATTAGAATCTATGCTGTTAGATACATTTGCAGGTAGAACGATGACTATGAGGGAGATTTATGAACAACATCATGTTGGACGGCCATATATTGAAAGCAACTACAAGTTAGCGCTCAATAACCTTGAGTCTCAAGGTAAGATAAAGGCAGATCCACCTGCTGAAAAGCGTCAAAAGCGAGAGGGTAAAACTACGTTTAGTTCCTCAGTTAAAGTTATATTTCCAGCTAAGCAATAAGTTCTAGTTTTTTGATGTTTTTCGCTAATCTTATTGGCGAACTACCCCATTTTTTCAGATGCTGACTCCATTCCCTAGGCATCTCATCCCACACTTCATTCTCTAGTAGCTTTCCTCCTGCCTTCGGGGTTCTGCCTCCCACTTGCTTAAAGAAAAATGCTACCCCTGATTCCTGGCATTGATCCCGAATATCTGCTGCCCATTCTATTTTCATTGATCTATATTTTTGACCTGATTCTCCACCTACAATTACCCAATCAATATTTTTTAAATTCAGTTTTAGTGGACCTAACAGGGGTTCACAGGAAATAAAACGGACGGACACAGGAATTGAGCGAAGGCTTTCAAGTCGGTGGGCATAGTCTTGATTTTCAATGGATACCCCTAGCCAAACATTACTTGGGAAATCTAATTGAGAAGCTAAATCACTTAAACGTTCATGCCGTTTGGTTAAAATTTGATAGATATGCCAAGGGGTAGCACGAATAGTAGCAAAAACTTGCTGAATGAAATCCAGGGGAACATCTTCATGAAAAAGATCACTCATGGAGTTAACAAAAATTCGGCTAGGTGTACGCCAACGTGATGGCTCTTTCAACCTTTCTGGATGCAGCGTTAAGTTAAAGCCATTGGGGAAATTCTTAGGGAAACGCTGGGTTAAAGCCTCAGCATAACAATGAAGACAACCTGGACTGATTTTATGACAACCAGTTGTCGGATTCCAGGTTTTGTCTGTCCATTCAATACCTGTGTGGGTGCTAGACATTTTAACTCCGCAAGAAATATACCTAAAGTTTAGATTGTAGTTTATCCATACTACAGTATTTTGTAAATAATCTTAATCTCCGAACTCCGAACAACGAAGATCAGTAGAAACCGGAGATCTTGGCGCAACACCAAGCAGATCCCCGGTTTCGGTTAGTCTACCTCGAAGATTTCTAGACCTAAGCGCCAAGAAACGGGCAAATTTCCAGTTCTTTAACGTGACCTGGGGTTAGGGCTTGGCAGACTTCGTAGGAATGGGTGGCGAGAATATATTGATTATTTGGAGCCCAGGTGAGGAGGTCTTGCACAATTTGATATTGCCAATCGGGATGGAAGGCGATCTCCGGCTCGTCCATTAAAACGATCGCGTTGTTCATTCGGTAATATTTAAGCCACATAAAAATACTCAGCCGTTTGAGTTCCCCATGACTGAGATCTTCCGGTTGGAGTTGGATGAAGCGATCGTTTTCTTGGAGTTCAAAAATTGCCTCAGAGAGATCCGCATTGGGTTTAACTAAAATTCCTTTACCGAGGATGGTGTTTAATTCCGTGAGCAATTGCTGAACATGATTTGGCGCTAAAGTTTCGACTGGGGAGCCGACAATCTGATTCAAATGAAAATCCTGATCTTGGGCTAGTTTGAACAGGGTTATTAATAGGTTTACGGATAGAAAACGGTAGGGGAAAAAGTGATCCAGATCTTTTTCAATCTGAAATAAATCCTCTTCATATTCACTGTGTAGCAGATCTTTGAGTAACTTACGCCGCGATTCTGGAGGGGAAAAGAGAAAAACCTGGGTCGAAGGAGCCGCTAGGAAAAAGTAGGGGGAAATCTCCCCTAAAAACTGCTCCGTTTCCCCTGCCCCTAAGCCTGAAATACTAACCAGTAAACTACCCGTGTCCTGTTCTGCTTCGTCGGTGGCGATCGTTTCCTCTTCCCCCCGGAACGCTCGAACCCGATAGTTGGTTACGGGGTACAAATGCCGTTCGTTTAGGGAGTCATCAATGGTTTGGTCTGAGCTATTTTTGTCTAATCTTTTGTCTAATCTAGGTTTCGCTGAAGCAGGATAAACCACAAACTTAAGGTCGTAGGTCTGTCCATCCCGTTCTAGGGAAAACTCGGCCAGGGTTCTAGGCTCAGCCCCCGCCTGGGGCACATAGCCAGATAAGAGATTTTGTATAAAAGAATGTTTACTCCGATCGCCTGTGCAATGGAGCAAGGTAAAAATTAACTGAAGCAGGGTACTTTTCCCTCCCCCATTCAAGCTACCCAGGGGAAAGATCCGAGGCATATAGTCCGGCTCAAAGGTCAGATCGATCGCTTTGAGGACTCGGAAATCAGGAACTTGTACCCGCGAGAGGTGCATAGGGGTCAAGGAGGGGAATGAACTAGGTTTCTAGGCAAGGGGCTGGAAAGAGGGTCTGGAAAGAGGTTCCTGAGTCAGGTTCCCTGGGATTCTCCTTCAATGATACTGTAGGAAACAAGTTCTATATCACAAAACTTCCAGGATCGATCAAATGTCAGCAAATCCCATTAAATGTATCCTGAGCCCGGAGGCCTATTTTCCCGGAAAAAAGGGTTTTAGCCTGTTTCAGCAGGGGGACACTGAGGCTCCGAGGGAGACAGAAGCCGGACATCATCTCAGGGCTGATCAGGGCGGTATCCCGCTTCTTTTGAGCGCTTTAGCAGGTTTGACCCTAGGCGGACTGTTTTGTTTTCGTGAGTTCTACGGGGGCTTAATGGAGTTGGGGGAGAGTAGTGAAGAAATCTTTCGAGGACAACAGTTACCCTTCTTAAAGTTTCCCAGGAGGGAAGGTTGAGCCGTATGATAGGTCAGTGTTTGCCCGCATCGTCGATACTGCTATGACTCCCACACCTTCTTCTGAGCAATCGAACCGCATTCAAGCCCTAATGGAAGCCTCAAGGTTGGAAAATATGCCTACGGATGTATTATTAAGCGTTCCCTCTGGTGGAGATCTGTTCTTGCGCCAACGCTTACGGATGATGGAAGATCTCTGGGAGGGGGTGTTGCGCCAAGAGTGTGGCCAGGAACTGGTGGATGTATTAACCAAGCTGCGGGATCTTTGCTCCCCAGAGGGCCAGGCTCCCATCGCCGTGGAGGGTGAGTTACTTCGCCTAGTGGAGCAGATGGATCTGGATGGGGCGATTCGCGCTTCCCGTGCCTTTGCCCTCTATTTTCAGCTAATTAATATTGTTGAACAGCACTACGAACAGCGCCAGTATCGATCGATCGCGGAAGACATCCATCAGAACCCCATCGATCCCAGCAAAATTCCCCTCTTTCCCCCTTCCCCCTTTACGGAATCGCCTCCCCGCCAGGCGGATCTCCTGGAAAAAAACCTGAAGGAAAGTTTTCCGCCGAAGCGCCCTCCCACCATTTTCCGCAATCTTTTTCCCCGGTTGCAGCGGTTGAATGTGCCCCCCCAACAGATTCAGACCCTCCTGGAGCAGCTAGATATTCGCCTTGTTTTTACGGCTCACCCCACGGAAATTGTGCGCCACACCATCCGGGATAAGCAACGCCGGATTGCCACTCTTTTACGGGAACTCGATCGCCTTGACCCTGGCCCTAACCAGGAAGTGAGTGCGATGGATGCCCTAGAAATTAGTGCGATTCGCCAACGCCTGATGGAGGAAATTCGCCTCTGTTGGCGTACCGATGAACTGCACCAATTTAAGCCGTCGGTGTTGGATGAGGTGGATTACACCCTGCACTACTTCCAGGTGGTGTTGTTTGATGCCATTCCCCTGCTGTATCAACGCTTTCGCCAGTCCTTGGCCATTACCTTCCCCCATTTGAAGCCCCCCAGCTATAGCTTTTGTAAGTTTGGCTCCTGGGTCGGTTCCGATCGGGATGGCAACCCTTCCGTGACCCCGGATGTGACTTGGCAGACCGCCTGTTATCAGCGGGGCATTGTCATTGAGCGCTATATCCAATCCGTCGAGGATTTACGGAATCTACTTAGTCAGTCTTTGCACTGGAGTTCCGTGAAGCATAACCTCTTGGAATCTCTGGAGCAGGAGCGCATTAAAATGCCAGAGATTTACGAGGATTTGTCCATTCGCTATCGCCAAGAACCCTTCCGCCTCAAGTTGGCTTACATTGAACAACGGCTCAAAAACACCCGCGATCGGAATGCCCGCTTACGGAATATTAATATCCTGGAAGATGACCTTTCTGATGCGAGTGCCAGCCTCAGTTATCAGTCTAGCCAGGTGTTTTTAGAAGAGTTACATCTGATTCGGGAAAACCTGTTGGAAACGGGCTTAAGTTGTCAGGAACTAGAAAACCTGATCTGTCAGGTGGAGGTGTTTGGCTTCAACTTGGCGCGGTTGGATATTCGTCAGGAAAGTTCCGTCCATTCCAGCGCCATTAATGAAATTGTGGAGTATCTGCAAATTTCCGATCGTCCCTACAATGATCTCAGTGAGGCGGAGCGGACGGCTTGGCTGACGGAAGAATTATCCAATCGTCGCCCGTTGGTGCCTGCGGAAATCCCCTTTAGCGATCGAACCCGCGAAACCATTGAAACCTTCCGCATGGTGCGAAAACTACAGCAGGAGTTTGGGGCGGAAATTTGCCAAACCTATATCATCAGCATGAGCCAGGATGTGAGCGATGTGCTGGAAGTGTTGCTCCTAGCTCAGGAAGCGGGGCTGTACGATCCCGTCACGGGGGTGGGTCACTTGCAAATTGTGCCCCTGTTTGAAACCGTGGAAGATCTGCGCCGTGCCCCCAGGGTCATGGACGATCTGTTTAAGTTGCCCCTCTACCGGGCACTGTTAGCGGGGGGCTACGATCGTCTTGCCCAGCAACAAACGGGTCAATCCGGTGTGCGTCCCCTCCAAGAAGTGATGTTGGGTTATTCCGACAGTAATAAAGATTCAGGGTTCCTCAGTAGTAACTGGGAAATTCACAAAGCCCAAAAAGCCCTAAGTCGGGTGGCGGTCAATTACCAACTGGCGCTGCGGATTTTCCATGGTCGGGGTGGATCCGTGGGGCGCGGCGGTGGCCCAGCCTACGAAGCTATTTTGGCCCAACCCGCCAACAGCATCGATGGACAAATTAAAATTACGGAACAAGGGGAAGTCCTCGCCTCCAAATATTCCCTCACGGAATTAGCGATTTACAACCTGGAAACGATCGCTACGGCGGTGATTGAATCGAGCCTTTTGGGCAGCGGGTTCGACGACATTAACCCCTGGAACGAAATCATGGAAGAACTAGCGGTACGGTCTCGGCAACACTACCGCAGTTTAATTTACGAACAACCGGATCTCGTAGACTTCTTTAACCAAGTCACCCCCATCGAAGAAATCAGTCAACTGCAAATTAGCTCTCGTCCCGCCCGTCGTAAATCCGGCAAGCGCGATTTAAGTAGTTTGCGGGCCATTCCCTGGGTCTTTAGTTGGACTCAGAGCCGCTTCTTGTTACCCGCCTGGTATGGAGTGGGCACAGCCCTTCAGGAATTTCTCGATCAGGAACCGGAAGAACATCTGCGCCTGTTCCGCTATTTCTATTACAAATGGCCCTTCTTCCGCATGGTGATTTCCAAAGTAGAAATGACCCTTTCTAAAGTGGATCTGCAAATTTCCCGGCACTACGTTAAAGAACTCGCCGATCCCCAAGATGCCGATCGCTTTAGCGCCGTATTTGATCAAATTGCAGCGGAATATCACCTCACCAGAGATTTAATTCTGGCCATTACCGAACATCAATCCCTATTAGATGGAGATCCCATTTTGCAGCGATCGGTTCAACTCCGCAACGGCACGATCGTCCCCCTTGGTTTCCTGCAAGTCTCCTTACTGAAACGGTTACGGCAGCACAAACTAGAACGATCGAAAGGCCTAGTCCGATCGCGCTATAGTCAGAGCGAACTCCTGCGGGGCGCATTGCTAACCATTAACGGTATTGCTGCCGGAATGCGGAATACGGGCTGATCTATAGTTTTGAGTTTTGAATTTTGAGTTTTGGGTTTTGAGTTAGCCCCCTCTTGGGGGTAGCAACTTCAATTAACTTAAGACCTGTTCAATGTTCTGACGCAACTCACGGCGGGGGTAATTATAGGTTAGATCAAGCAAGGTTTGAGCGAGGAAAAACAACCGATTCCTATCCAAACGATCGCTGAGTTCATCGGCATTCAAGGATCCTTCAAAAATCTCAAGGCTTGCAGGAAGTAAAGCTTCCTCGATCGCATCTTCTATGAACGATCGCCATTCACTTTGGGAAATATAATAACTGGATTTATTACCCTTTAGATTTAATTTGCTGATCTGAATGATGGAATCTGTAATAGAGGCTAACCACGATCGTGTGAGTCGATTTTCAATCTGGTATTTGATTAAATGAATCATGAGACGAACCAGGAAAGATTCAATGTTTCTTAAAATGGCTTGTTTGCTCATATCTTCCATCTCATTCACCACAGCCAGTGCTTCTGAATAGCGTCCAGATTCCAGCAGCGATCGGAGTTCTAATAATTCTTGGGTCATTATTGTCTCCCTTTGGGTTTTCTTTCAAGTTGTGGACTCAT
>DALYGI010000095.1:0-4872 GCA_031971595.1 Prochlorotrichaceae cyanobacterium CTOTU29312 | reverse complement strand
ATTCTCAATTCTCAATTCTCAATTCTCAATTAACCGATCGCTCAATGCCCTAATCTCCTCCCGCAGAGCAAGACGATCGAGCCAGTGCTGGGGAATGCCCGATTCTCCGTAATAGACTCCGGCGATCTGTCCACAGATGGCAGCGGTGGTGTCTGCATCGTCTCCCAGGTTGGCGGCTTGGAGGATTGCGGCTTCAAAGTTGTCCGTTGTCCAAAAACACCAGAGGGCTGCTTCCAAACTTTCCACCACATAGCCACTCCCCCGAATCTGGTCGATCGTTTTGGTTTGATACTCTCCCCTAGCGATCGGCTGGAGGCTGGAAGAAACCGTGGGGTGTGGAGGGGTCAGCAGTTCGGCTTTACCATAGCCTGAAAGTCCATGCCAGAGCATACTGCCAAAGAGACGACTGGCTTCTATACATTCCTCTGCGCCGTGGGTGGTTCGGGCGCTTTCACCGGAAAACTCGATCGCCTGATCTCGATCGGCATGGTAGAACAAGGGCACGGGAGCGAGGCGCATGATACAGCCATTGCCTGCGGAACGGGGATGGGTAGAGCCGCTGTAGGGGTTGCCTGTGCGGTGATACTGCTCTAGGGCGTTCCGAACCGTATTGCCAATATCAAAACACTGACCCGTGCTGCTCAGGTAGCCCTCTTGGTACCACGCCCAGTAGCGCCGCATTTGGTCATCTGCGTTAAAGCCTTGGCACTCCACCAGACTGGTCGCCAAACACAAGGCCATGGAGGTGTCATCCGTCCACTGTCCGGGTTTAAGTTGAAAAGGGCCGCCCCCCTCCATATCCGTCAGGGGCAAGAAAGACCCCCGCGATCGAAATTCAACGGTGGTTCCCACCGCATCCCCAACGGCTAAACCCAATAAACAACCCCGAAAACGATCGTTTTTGATCGGTGTATTTTGAGTTGGTCTTTCTGGATGATTGCTCATTAAATTAGCACCTAAAGTTAGAACTTACATTAGGATGTTTTACTTTAACGTTGCTACAGTGAACGCATTTTTGTATATATCACTGAGACCATCATGAAATCCCCACCCTATATTGCTTTAAAGCAGTTAAGCTTAGTCTATTCTGTGTCATTTTAGTTAAGCCCCATGGGTATCAAATTAAGGCGAGAACCCCTACCCAGAGAGGATCCCAGCCGATCTCGGTTTCTTCTAGAACGAAGCCCAATCTCTTGATTCTATCCCCAGTTTCTGGGGATCTTGGCGCTTAAATTGCACCCACCGTTAGCTCTTAGAAAATAAAGAAACCGTAGGTTTGGCCCGTTTGAGAACTTCCAAGCCTACGGCTCTGGGAAAATAGCTGGTTTTATACCGCGCTAGACCGCTTAAGAAGGGATTGACTAGACGGGGTTGCTGGAAATCTGGTCACCCAGGGATGAAGACGATCGACGGGGGTTAAACCGTCATAATGTCCTCTTCTTTCTTACTCAGCAACTCATCAATCCTGGCCACAAATTTATCCGTCGTTTTCTGCACCTCTTCTTGCAGATCCCTAGCCTCATCCTGAGACACCTCGGCATTTTTCTCCTGTTTACGGATAGCATCTACCGCATCTCGACGGATATTCCGAATGGCAACCTTGCCTTCTTCCGCATATTTAGCCGCAATTTTGACCAGTTCCTTACGACGATCGCTCGTCAGGGGAGGAATATTCAACCGAACCACTTTGCCATCATTATTAGGGACTAACCCCACATCAGAAAGGGAAATCGCTCTTTCCAATTGATTCAAACTCCCCTTATCAAAAGGATCAATTTGAATTGTCGTGGCATCCGGGGTGGTGATATTGGCCAAGGACTTTAGGGGCACCTCCGAGCCATAATAATCCACCAAAACCCGATCGAGAATAGACGCATTTGCCCGCCCCGTTCGGATCGTATTAAACGCCCGTTGGGTTGCCTCAACGGACTTTTGCATTTGTGATTCAACTTCAGCTAACTTCACAGAAACCTCCCACGGTCGTTCCAATTGTTTCCCCCATCGCCGCACGCTTGATGTTGCCATCCCCAAAGAGGTTAAACACCACAATGGGAATATTATTATCCTTGCACAATGCAATGGCGGTACTGTCCATTACAGCCAACTCATGGCTTAGCACATAACTATAGGGCAAGGTATTGTAGCGCTTAGCTTCTGGATTTTTGGCTGGATCACAATCATACACCCCATCTACCTTTGTGGCCTTAAAAACCACGTCCGCATTGATTTCTGCGGCCCGTAAGGCGGCGGTGGTGTCGGTGGTAAAGAAGGGATTGCCAGAACCAGCGGCAAAAATGACCACCCGTCCTTTTTCTAAATGCCGAATAGCCCGCCGTCGAATATAAGGCTCCGCCACTTCCTGCATAGCGATCGCCGTTTGGACGCGGGTGGGAATATCAATTTTTTCTAGGGCATCCTGCAAACTAATGGCATTCATGACCGTGGCCAACATTCCCACATAATCTGCCGTCGCCCGATCCATGCCCGTGGAAGCCCCCTTCATCCCTCGAAAAATGTTGCCCCCCCCCACAACGATCGCCACTTGAATACCCAATTGGATCAAGCTCGAAATTTCCTGAGCAACTTGTTGAATGACCTGGGGCTCAATGCCATAGGCCTGACTGCCCATGAGAGCCTCACCACTTAACTTTAACAGGATGCGCTGGTATGCCATAATGCCCAGTTGCCCACCTACTAGAAAGCCTAAAATCCTTAATACCATACGGCATTTGGGGCATAGGGGGAATGGGGGAATAGGGAATAGGGAATAGGGAATGGGGAATGGGGAATGGGGAATAGGGGGGAGGGGGATGGGGAATAGGGAGTAGGGGGATGGGGAATGGGGAATAGGGAATGGGGGAATAGGGGAATGGGGTAGGGGACAGGAATGGGGAATGGGGAGTAGGGGAATGGGGGAGTAGGGGAATGGGGTAGGGGACAGGTTTCCTGACCCACGGTAAGTTTTGAATGGGGACGCAGAGGGTTCAGCATCTGCCCAAACCCATAAACCTGTCCTATCCCCTAAAACCTATTCCCTATTCCCTAAAAAACCTATTCCCTAAAAAAAAACTATTCCGGTTTAGCGAGATTTTCTAGACCCGAAACCACGGTTATTGAGTCAATCCGATCGCCCTGTTGAATTTGATCCACGACTTCCATGCCTTCGGTGACATAGCCAAAAACCGCATAATCTCCATCCAAAAAGGCTAGATCGGCTAGGGCAATATAAAACTGCGAGGAGGCGGAGTCAGGAAATTGCGATCGGGCCATGGCTACGGCTCCCCGGAGGTGTTTCAGTTTGGGGGTGGCGTTGGTTAATCCGGCCATTTTAAAGGTTTGTCCGTAGAGAATATCCTGGGCCTCGGCGGGCAAAATTTCCAGGGGGATATTGCGCTCTAGCTTGGTTGTGGGATCGATGTAGCCTCCAGTGCCGAGCCGGGCCGCAGGAAAGTTCGGATCTTTGCCCTGGGGATCGCCCCCTTGTACCACAAAGGGCTGGGGATCCCGTACTACCCGGTGGAAAGGCAGACCGTCATACACCTGTTGAGACACTAAATCGACAAAATTCCCGGCGGTGATGGGGGCATCTGTGCCACTCAGGGTCATGGTTACCGTTTGACCTTTCACCACCATCTCAACGATCGCTTCGCCATTGAGGCGGGGCAGATTAGCGTAGTTGTTTTGGCCGGGGGCTGCTGCGGGAGAGGGGCTGGGGGAAGCCTTCGGGGGTGGGGGGGGCGCAGTGGCTTCGGTGGGCGCAGCACTGGGGGATGTGGGGGCAGAGTTCAGGGAACCAGAGGAGCAGGCGGTCAAGGCTGTGATACAGGCCCATACCCCTAAACTGGTGCCAACCCAGCGAAAAAGAGTAGTCATTAGTTTTTTGAATGTCATATTTTCAACGTGGTTTCAACGTGATTTTAGTCTGAACAGGCCAATTCTGAGTCAATATCCCTAACCTATCCCTAACCTATCCTACAACTTGCCAAAGCGCCGATGGCGTTGTTGATAGGCAATTAAGGCTTGATGAAACTCTTCCTCATCAAAATCGGGCCAGAGGGTAGGGGTTACATACAGTTCCGCATAGGCCAATTGCCAGAGCAGGAAATTACTAATCCGCATTTCTCCACTGGTGCGAATCAGCAGATCCGGATCCCCCACGTCCTGGGTGTAGAGGTGCTGGGCAAAACGCTCCTCCGTAATGTCGGCTGGTGTCAAAATCCCCTCTTTGACCTGCTGGGCCAGGGCTTGACAGGCCTGAATAATCTCCTGCCTGCCGCCGTAGTTGGTGGCAACGTTAAAACAAATTCCCTTATTCTGTTCCGTTTCCGTCATCGCTCGACAAATTTCTGCCTGTAAGGATTCGGGTAATTCCGTAAGCTGCCCCACGAAACGAATACGCACATTTTCTTCTAGCAGTTCATTTAACTCCCGGCGTAACACCCGCTCAAAAAGTGCCATCAAAAAATCCACCTCTGCCGTGGGTCTGCCCCAGTTTTCCGTGGAAAAAGCGTAGGCCGTGAGGGCTTTGATACCCCAACGATCGCAGCAGCGCAGGAGAGATTTGAGGGTTTCGACCCCTTTGCGATGTCCAACAATGCGATGCAGACCGCGTTTAGCAGCCCAACGACCATTACCATCCATGATCACGGCGATGTGTGTCGGTAGTCGTTCCGGCAGTAGATCTGTAGGACGATCGCTGTCAAGACAATGGGAGGTGGGCATGGAGGGTTCAGGTCAATAAAATCAGAAGTCTAAGCAGATGATCAATTTCAGACCGCCAAGGGAAGGGGGTAAAACTGCAACCAGCCATCCGCTGCCTCATGGCTATCATAGAGCATCTTTTACCCACACCGCTTAAACGCCGCCTCAAGG
>DALYGI010000094.1:0-12057 GCA_031971595.1 Prochlorotrichaceae cyanobacterium CTOTU29312 | reverse complement strand
TTTGAGTTTTGAGTTTTGAGTTTTGAGTTTTGAGTTTTGAGTTTTGAGTTTTAAGTTTTAAGTTTTAAGTTTAATTTATTTCTAGATTTAGAACAAATAAACTATTTACTTTCGAGTTCTGAATTCCCACTTCCCACCTCCCACCTCCCACTTCCCACTTTCCACTTTCCACTTTCCACTTTCCACTTCCTATGCCTCCCATCTACATCAACGACACCACCCTCCGAGACGGTGAACAAGCCGCAGGGGTAGCCTTTAGCCTTGAAGAGAAAATCACGATCGCTAAGTTACTGGACTCGATCGGCGTTCAAGAATTAGAAGTCGGTATTCCAGCCATGGGGCGGGATGAAGCAGAAGCAATCCGAGCGATCGTTGGCTTGGGGTTAACTGCTAAGCTCTTGGGCTGGAATCGGGCAGTACGATCAGACATTGATACGTCCATTGAGTGTGGACTGCACCGCATTCATATTCGTTTAGATCGCAATCCCGAAAGCCCATCATCCATTCCTATGGATCAGGAAGAAGGGTTAGCTGCGATCGAAAACTTTGATATGCGGGCGGCTTGTTTACACCTTATTTTCTCTGCCTATATTACCCGAATCGATCGTCCTTGGGAAGATGAATTTACCATTAATGATCAGCAAATTGAACAGTATTTAGGATTAGAAAAACGCAAGGATTTAACAAAATTAAAAAAATTAAGCTTGATTAAAAACTTTGTTCATCAAGCCTGTCAACTCTTGGTATCCCTCGATTGGCCACGTCAGGGTAAAATTCAGAATTTTTCCTTAAAAGAACATCCTATCTGGCACCTGTTAGATACTCAATATTACTTTGAAGAAGACTCACGGGGATACCGTTATCTGATTGGTTTAAGATTTACCATTCGGGCAGGGGAATGGTCAAAGCATTTTTTAAATAAGCAGGATTACCGACGACACAAAGCTTTTTATCAATACGGGATCTTACCTCAGTCCGTCTTAACGGAAGTGATGAGCCACTGGCAACAACATGAGGGAGAAATTCGGTTACTATTGTGGTTACTGTTTAAGCTCCGTCTAGGGGGAGATCAACGCCTAAAAGTTCAAACCCTGCTTAAAATTGCCTATGGTGAAAAACGGGTTCAAGAAGCCACCACGATCCGGGGATCTCACAAACAGCTATTAAAAACCTTTGAGCAAGATTTAGAGGCAATGTATATCTATGGTTTAAAACCACTCTTTGATCCAGAAACCTACCCACCAGAAATTCAGCCCCTCTGGGCCAGAGTTGCCAATATTCCCGACAATGCAGACGAAGCCCTAGACTTTTGGACAGATGATGCCCAACAGGATCTCAGTCTCACCAGTAATGCACCACGGGACAAGTGGCAGCGCTTACTCAATAGTCGCTTTTTAGGGTTTGAACTCCCCACAGCCTGGCAGCAAACCCCAAAACGATCGACTGCCAAACGTCGTCAACCTCCTAAACCTAACCCCACCCCAGAGCCTAAACCCCTCAGCCATACCCTGCTCCGAACCGCCCGTGAGCGTTTGAAAATGAGTCAACGCACCTTGGCAGACCAACTCGGTAAAAGCCAAAGCTGGATTCGAGACATTGAAAATGGGCGATTTAGCCCCGGTAATCAGGATCTAGAACGTTTGCAAAAAGTACTGAACCTAATGTAACTCCGTGGGTAGATTCTCCAAGTTGTGCCATGATTGGGAGTGCTAAACCATTTGCCCTCGCTAGGATCTTTGGTGGATTATGGTCTATGAGCCCCTGCATCATAAATATCGTCCCAAGACCTTTGCAGATTTAGTCGGTCAGGAAGCGATCGCAACTACTTTAACCAATGCGATTCGTCAACAACGGATTGCCCCCGCCTACCTCTTCACGGGGCCACGGGGAACGGGGAAAACCTCCAGCGCCCGGATTTTGGCCAAGTCTCTCAACTGCCAGCACCAGTCCACTCCTACGGAAAGCCCCTGTGGGGTCTGTGAAGCCTGCACCTCGATCGCCCTGGGGTCGGCACTGGATGTCATTGAGATTGACGCGGCTAGTAATACAGGGGTAGATAATATCCGAGATTTAATTGAAAAAGCGCAATTTGCCCCGGTTCAATGTCGGTATAAAGTCTATGTGATTGATGAATGCCACATGTTAAGTACCGCCGCATTTAATGCCCTTCTCAAAACCTTAGAAGAACCCCCCGATCGCGTTGTCTTTGTGTTAGCAACCACCGATCCTCAACGGGTTTTACCCACCATTATTTCCCGCTGTCAACGCTTTGATTTCCGACGGATTCCCTTGGATTCCATGATCAGACATTTAAGCACGATCGCTGCGAAGGAAACGATCGATATTGTCAATCCTGCCATTACCTTAGTCGCTCAACTGGCCCAAGGGGGCTTACGGGATGCGGAAAGTTTACTGGATCAACTCAGTTTACTCCCTCCACCCGTTACCCCGGAAGCGGTTTGGGATTTAGTGGGAGCCGTACCCGAACGGGATTTATTAGCCCTCGTCCAAGCGATCGTAGCGGATGCTCCCGAAGCCATGCTCGATCGGGCGCGGGAGTTAATGAACCGGGGACGGGAACCCCTGATTGTGTTGCAGCATTTAGCCAGTTTTTACCGGGATTTACTGATAGCCAAAACTGCCCCCCAACGGGGAGATATGGTAGCCATTACGGAGGAGACTTGGCAGGAAATGGTGGTACTGGCCAAAAGCTTACCCCTAGGGACTTTACTCCAAGGACAGCAAGCCTTACGCAGCAGTGAAAGTCAACTCAAAAATACCACCCAACCTCGCCTCTGGCTAGAGGTAACCTTACTGGGTTTACTCCCCTCTGCCTTGGCCGCCGCTGCTCCCAGTCACCCCCCTAGTCAGACCGCTAATGTTTTGTCGGGAATGGTAACCACTGCCATGCCTGCCACTGCAACACAACCTCCATTTGCCCAAGCCATTCCCCAAACTCTATCCCAGCCCGTTCCTCAGCAGGTTTCTCCAGGGATGGTGAACTTAGCTATGTCTACGGTGGATAGTGTAAACGCTAATGGTTCAAACGTATTAGATACTTCAGACACAACACCGATCGCCTCTCCCCCAGTTGGATCTCCTTCGATTGGATCTTCCCCTGACGTTTCCTCTGCCTCACCAGCGGAACAGGACTGTGCATCCCTGTGGGAGCGTACTCTAGCCCGAACCCGCACCGCCAGTGCGAAAGGCTTATTTAGTCAACAGGCTCAATTAGTTCACTTTAGCGGCACCCAAGCGATCGTTGTGGTACGTCCGAAATTGATGAAACTAGCGGAAACCAAATTAGCCCCCATTCAAGAAGCCATGAGCCAAGTAGTGGGGCACAACGTCACCATCCGACTCCAACCCTCCGAAACGATCGCCCCAGAGCCTACCGCATCTCAAGCCACTCCTCCCCAAGTTACGCCCCCTCCTCCCGTTTATCAAACCCCTCCTCCCCAAGTTACGCCCGTTTATCAAACCCCTCCACCCTCCACCGCCCCTCCTTCCATTCCCATCCCTCCCTCTATTCCCCCAACTCCCCTACCGACACCCACTGTTGAACCCTCACCTCCCTCTTCCCACGCCTCCAGTCCCCACCCCCTACCCACTCCTACCGCCCCAGTCATCGCACCACCACTCACCACCCCCGTAGTTCAAGTCATGCCCCCAAAGCCCATAACGCCCCTCGATCAAGTCTGGAATGAGGATGAAGCCCTGCGAGTGGCTAAAAATGTGGCGCAATTTTTTAATGGGGAAGTGGTTTCTGAGTCCGAAACGATCGCTGAGGCAGACTTGTCTGTTGGGGAGGAAGACAATACGCCCTTTTAAGCTTTTAAGCAAAGGTCTTTCCGGTATCATTAGACTGTCAGCGAACGAATTAAACAAAAACAGTGGGTGACACATGAAAAATCTTTGCTAATTTATGAATCTGCTTCAAATTTAGATCCTGCTCTCCAGCTAAGACAGCATTAAATCCTAACTCAGATTCAAAAACATCGCTCAGATCACTCAATGAAACTTCCTGTTCTTCTATCAGGTTCATGAGAATATTAGCAATAGAAGTATAAGCCAACTTCTGCCTTTAAATCTTCCCAGGACACTGTTCCTTCTGTTTTGGCTGATAAAAGAGCTACACGAGCATCCTGTAAGTCCTGATCATCTTCATTGAATTGCTTGGTCTTGAGAAACTGTAGAAAGTCGAGAACTTCAAGAATGACTGGTTCAGGAATATCATCAAGGGCTTGGATAAGTTGTTCTTTGGGGGTCATGGTTTTGAGGTAGGTAGACGATCGCTTCCAGGAATTTTGAGAGTAAGTTTAGCATAATGAATCACTTCCAAATCATTTCGCAGCTTATTCCGTCAGGCAAAATCACATATAATTTGAGACAAAAAAGCCAGATGATTCTTCAGTTACCTTACCGAAACACCCAGCTTGGATTTTGCTTTTTGGATAAGATATTGCCTCTTATCACGGGAGTAGGTGTGGACTCCTTTAATGCGCTCAACAGATTTCCCACCTGTTAATTCTGATCGTAAGGAGTGCTGGAAGAGAGAAGAACCCGGAAGCCGTTGTTGTTATTCCTGTTGTTCCTCCTGTTCCGGTTAGCAGAGCGGGTGTTCCTAGCGTTGTTGTTCCAAGAACCGCCCCGCAAACGGTATCCCCTACCCCGTAGTTATTCTAAGGGATTTGTGCGCCAGGAACTAAGGAATGTTGGGAAAAAACTGAGGATCGATGCCTTGAGCCTGTAAAACTTGAAGAATTTGGTGGCGAAATTGCCAGGTATTGGCATGGGAGAGGTGGGCAAACCAACTATTCAAAGATTGTTGTAACTCCGTAGCCGTTAGAGATTGATTGTGATAGGCAAGAAGTTGACGGCGCAAACGTTTACGCGCTTGATGAACATTGGCAGAGCGGACACGAATATGATGGGGTAGAACCCGATACCCTACAAAGTTAGCGCCTTGAAAGGTATCAAAAATTTGGCTTTTGATCGGATGGATTTTGAGGCGAAGGGTCTCTAGGTATAATTCGATTTCTCGGCGAGCTTCGTATAAAATCTCTGGATCATCCGCAAATAGTGAAAAGTCATCAACATAGCGGAGGTATTTTTTGATTTTGAGTTTCTCTTTGACAAAATGATCGAAAAAACTGAGATAAAAGTTGGCAAAGGTTTGGCTGGTTAAGTTGCCAATGGGTAAACCTCGGCGGCGTTGTAGAGGGGTTAGTAAATCATCTCCATTAAAATGCTCTAAAACGGGATATTGAGGGTTACTATTATCGATGATGGTATCAATTAACCAAAGGGTTTCAGGACATTTTATTTTGCGCCGAAGGAGTTGTTTCAGAATTTCGTGATCGATGCTGGGAAAATATTTTTGAATATCACATTGCAAAACGTAAAAGCTAGAGCGACAAAATTTAGTAAAACGTTTAAGGGCGCGGTGGCTACCAAAGCCGACCCGGTTGGCGTAGGTATCGGGAATAAGGGTTTCTTCCAGAATAGGAGAAATAACGGTGCAGAGGGCATGATGCACTACTCTGTCGCGGTAAGGAGCGGCGGAAATGAGGCGGACTTTTGGCTCTTTAATTTCAAAGGTTCTATAGGCACCAGGGCAATAGGTTTGATTCTGAAGTTCGCGTTGAAGTTGCAAGAGTTCGGTTTCGAGGTTGTGGGAAAAGGCAAGCACACTCGAACGATATCGTTTGCCTTTTCGCGCCTTTTGATAAGCGTTGTAGAGGTTTTCAAATGTGGTAATTTTTGACCAAAGGTTACCGTAGCGTTTCATAGTTAGTCGCTTAAGATATTTTGCGTTTTTGCTGTTTAATCCAGCTACCTAAATCTGTTCCGATACTATCTAGTTTGGTGATTATGTACTCATAACGTTCAAGATTAATAAGTCCAAAATCTAATAATAAACGAGTCTGATAACGGAGGATCAGAAGGATTTGATTAAGTTCTTCAAGGTTATCAAGTTTTTTCGACTTAAATTGTACCCTTAAAAGAGTCTCCAGAAAATTATAAAGATTGCTTGTAATTCTATCGCCTAAGTTAAACTTAAAAGAAACAGGTAGGCGGTTGAGAATTGGCACGTACCATTTAATTAAATCGTAGGTCTTTTGGATAATCGGTAGCTCATTGACAGTCATAATGGAGCCTGTGGAAAACCCTGTTTTTAAAATTTTAAATCGATCGCCTAACGGCGAAACCCAAAGAGAAAAAGATTAATAAGCATATAGCAATAAAGCGAAAGAGTTTTAAAGGGTTAAGGAGTCCTGGAAGAGAGAAGAACCCGGAAGCCGTTGATGACATTCCTGACGCTCCTCCAGCTCCGGAGAGCAGAGCGGGTGACCCTAGCGATGCCGTACCAAGAACCGCCCCGCAAACGGTGGTAGTCTGAATTGCTAGGCGGTATGTTTGTATTCTCCTGCGTCCAAGCGATCGATCCATCTTGTTTCAGGGCATCGGGTTTTTGGTTGTAATTCTCATAATACTGGTCAGCGCACCATTCCCACAGGTTCCCGTGCATATCGTGCAAGCCCCAGGGATTGGGCGGAAAGTTCCCCACGGGAGTGGTTTCCTCTCGATACTGTCCCTTCGGTGCATTGGCATAGGGATAGTTGCTATTGTAGTTTACCAGGTCGGGGGTAATGGTTTCCCCAAAGTGGAAGGGGGTCTGGGTACAGGCTCGGCAGGCGTATTCCCATTGCGCTTCCGAGGGTAGTCCGTAGCTGCGTCCCGTGCGTTGGCTCAGGGCTTCGCAGAAGTCCACGGCGTTGTCCCAGGATACGCTGTCTACAGGATTTTCCGACCCTTGGAAGGACGCAGGGTTCTGCCCCGTAATCCGCTCATATTGGGCCTGAGTGACTTCAAACTGCCCCATCCAGAACTCCGGCACATAGACCTGATGCTGGGGGCCTTCGTCGTCATACCGTTGCGCTTCCGAATCCGGCGATCCCATTGTGAAGGTTCCAGCGGGAATCCTGACCAGGTACAGTAATACCCCATTCCCCAGATCTTCCACCCAGCGGGTGATAGTGCGGTCTATTTGTTGCCCCCCCTGTCCAGAGGAATCCAGGTTAATCACCGTTTGCACCCGGTAAGATTCCGATCGCAATCCGGCAACCACATCAGAGTTCTGAATAGGATTGTCCAGGCTGCCACACTCTGGGGTCGGTTCTGTCTCAGAGGCAGTTGTGTTAACCACTGGGCCTAGTGATGCACCAGATCTAGGCGGTTTTGGAGTCACCCACCATTGCCGTCCCACCACCCCCGCAAAGGCCAGCACTCCCAAGCCAATAAAGGCACGGCGATCGATCTTCCAACCGGGAGTCAGGGAACTACCGGACGCTCTGCCCAACCTTCCGCCAGCAGTGGGGTCAAGGTTGAGGGGCTTTTTCCGTTCAGGTTCTTTGTAGGGGCGAGGTTCCGGGCGCTTCGGTTCCGCTGGTTTGGGGGGCGGCGGCGGTGGATGAATGGCGGTGAGGACTTCTTGGGCGCTGGCAAAGCGTTTCCCCAGGGGTTGGGCAATCAGTTGGTCTAAAATTTGCCCCAGTTTAGGGCTGATGCGTTGTCCCGGTGGTAAAAAGTCCCGCCAGACCCATTCCCCCTGACGATCGCTGTAGAGTTCAAAGGGAGAAATCCGGGTGATCAGGTACAGGCAGGTGACTCCCAGGCTATACAAGTCACTGGCAAATTCTGGCTTACCTCGCAGTTGTTCAGGAGCCGCAAATTCTGCGCTGCCAATAATGCTTTTGCCGGTTTTAGCCAGGGCGGTTTGGGTTGCTACTTTCACCGCGCCAAAATCGACGAGGACAAGGCGACGATCGTAACGACGACGGATGATATTAGCGGGTTTAATATCCCGGTGAATGACCTGAACATTCTTAAGCCGTTGCAGAAGGGGTAAAAGCTCCTCTAAAACTTGCCAGATTTTCTCTTCGTTAAAGGGGCCGCTCTCTTTCAATTCCTGAGCCAGATTTTGCCCATCAATATATTCCTGGACAATGTAATAGTATCCATCCTCTTGACCGTTCCAGATCAGGTCAGGAATTTGGGGATCATCCCCTAAGCGCTCTAGGTGTTCCGCTTCCTGCTGAAAATATTGAATCGACTCCTGCCGCAGGGCTTCGTTGTTGAAAATTAACCGCTTAATGACTCGGTAAGGTCGGGAGGGTTTGCCTTCATCGATCGCTCTGAAGGTACGCCCAAAGCCCCCAGCCCCCAGAGGATTGACGGGGCGAAATTGGTTATGAACCCGCAGAGGTTTGCCGCAAGCCTGGCAGGTGTGGGCGGTATCCGGGTTCTGGTGTTCGCAGGGATCATGAATACAGAGGGTCGTCATGGGGGTCGTCATGGGGTTAACCTCAGATAGCACCCTCACATCATACGCCGTCACTGCTGAAATTAGAGAGGGGAAAGGGGGAAATGGTGTACGATCGCTAATGGAAGTCCACAGTAATGTTAAGGGAAAGAATGTTAAGGGAAAGAATGTTAAGGGAAAGTTTAGAGATGGTTTATGCAACTCGTAGCTCGTAGCCGTATCGCTAGACCAGAAGATTGAGATAAGGATGAGGATTAATTTCAACCAACAGCAAAGGTGTCATACTGTCGCATAACCGGCGCATGATAACCCAGAACAATATCCGTTTTAGGGATTCCTTTTTCAACTAGTACATTCGCAATTCCGAGTTCTGTTCCATCATGTTGAATCCATACTTTCTCATCAATAATATCAATGTGAATTAGCACACCAAAAACGCGCTTATACTGGTTCCAACCGGCATGAAAAACTTGATAATGATCCTGATCTACATCAAAACAGGTAAAGACTTGAATCTCTCCGTTAGCCGGTTTGATATTTCCATAGTCTCTCAAAACTTCTTGAATCCAGTTTCGATATTCCTCTAGTCGATCCATTTTAAGATAACCTCCAATGTTGGTTCATAAACAATAAGGGAAAGCTTTGCCTCCTGTACAGTCTCGGTAGCAAGAGATCTACAAAAAAATTCTTCATAAGTAAACACCGGAATAGCGAGATATAATTTTCGTTCAGGTTGCTGCGCTCGAAGAGCAATACGATAAGTAAAACATTGACCGATCGCTAAATGAAACTCATACATTGTAGATGGAGCTAGAAAGCTTTTAACTTCCACTGCAATTTTCTCACTACCGCGTTGAGCACCAAGAAGCAGTTCTCCAGCAAGGTCAATCTGAATTCGGGTACTGTCAAAGTCTAGGTACAGCGGATCATGGGTAATGATCCAACCAGAATTAATAAGCGCTTGCTTTACACACTGATGAAATTGATCTCGTGCAGGCATTCAGAAGTCCCCCCTATCATACGTCAGAGCTTTAGCGATCTTCTGCATCATTGAGAAGTTGGCAGATTTCGGCAGTATCCAGTCGAATACTTCTATATCGTTTGGCAAGGCTTTCTCGCAGGCAAGTCGCTCCTCTCCCACAGGGCTACCCCCCTGGCAAAGGGGGAGATCCCGATCTAATCCAAAGACCTGAAAGCCGGAAAAGTATTAAATTTATCCCCATAACGCCTCATCTTAAGCAAAAATTATAAAAACTTTAGAAACACACTAGGGAAATAGCTAGTATGAACCTCAGTGAATTAACACATCCCAACCAGTTGCATGGCCTCACTATCCCCCAACTGGAGGATGTAGCTCGACAAATCCGGGAAAAACACCTGGAAACGATCGCTTCCTATGGTGGACACCTCGGCCCCGGTTTAGGGGTTGTCGAGCTAACCCTAGGGCTATACCAAACCCTCGATCTGGAGCAGGATAAGGTGGTTTGGGATGTGGGGCACCAGGCCTATCCCCATAAACTGATTACCGGACGCTTCAACCAATTTCATACCCTACGCCAAAAGGATGGGGTTGCGGGTTATCTCAAGCGGTGCGAAAACCGTTTTGACCATTTTGGGGCGGGTCACGCTTCCACCAGTATTTCCGCTGCGCTGGGGATGGCCCTAGGGCGGGATCTGCGGGGGGAACATTTTAAGGTGGTGGCGATTATCGGTGATGGTGCGTTGACCGGTGGAATGGCCCTAGAAGCCATTAACCACGCGGGACACCTGCCCCATACCAATATGATGGTGGTGCTGAATGACAACGAAATGTCTATTTCCCCCAACGTGGGGGCCATTCCTCGTTACCTCAACCGCCTGCGCCTCAGCCCTCCCATGCAGTTCCTCTCCGATAACCTGGAGGAGCAGTTTAAGCACATTCCCTTCCTCGGTGAAACCTTTACGCCGGAAATGGAGCGGGTCAAAGAGGGGATGAAACGGCTGGCCATTCCCAAGGTGGGGGCGGTGTTTGAAGAGTTAGGGTTTACCTACGTGGGGCCGGTGGATGGTCACAACCTCCAAGAGTTGATCTCTACCTTTGAAGAAGCCCACAAAATCCAAGGGCCGGTGTTGGTTCACGTTGCCACGGTCAAGGGTAAGGGCTACGCCATCGCTGAAAAAGATCAGGTGGGGTACCATGCTCAATCGCCATTTGACCTGATTACGGGCAAGGCCCATCCCTCCAGCAGTCCCAAACCCCCCGCCTACTACAAGGTTTTTGGCAATACCTTAACCAAGTTGGCGGAAGAAAATCCACGGGTGGTGGGCATTACCGCTGCCATGTCCACGGGAACGGGGTTAAATATTCTCCAAAATGCCTTGCCCCACCAATATATTGATGTGGGCATTGCGGAGCAGCACGCGGTGACCCTGGCGGCGGGGTTAGCCTGCGAAGGAATGCGCCCGGTGGTGGCGATTTATTCCACGTTCCTCCAACGGGCCTTTGATCAAATCATCCATGATGTGTGTATCCAAAACCTGCCGGTGTTCTTCTGCCTCGATCGGGCGGGGATTGTGGGGGCGGATGGGCCCACGCACCAGGGGATGTACGACATTGCCTATCTGCGCTGCATTCCCAATATGGTGGTGATGGCTCCCAAGGATGAAGCGGAACTGCAACGGATGCTGGTGACGGGCATTGAACACGATGGCCCCATCTCCATGCGCTATCCACGGGGGAATGGGGTGGGTGTGCCCCTGATGGAGGAAGGCTGGGAACCTCTGGCCATTGGCAAGGGCGAAGTGTTGCGGAGTGGTGATGATGTGTTGCTACTGGGCTATGGCACCATGGTCTATCCTGCGTTACAAACCGCTGAAATCCTGAGTGAACACGGTATTCAAGCCACGGTGGTGAATGCCCGCTTTGTTAAACCCCTGGATACGGAGTTGATTTTGCCCTTAGCCAAACGCATTGGCAAAGTCGTGACGATCGAAGAGGGCTGCATTCAGGGCGGCTTTGGTTCCGCTGTGGCGGAAGCGTTGTTGGATGCGGATATTCTCGTTCCAGTACAACGGATCGGCGTTCCCGATGTGCTGGTGGATCATGCCACACCGGAGCAATCCAAAGCTGAGTTGGGCTTAACTCCACCCCAAATGGCGGAGCGGATTTTGCAAAAATTCGGTAAGTCTAGCCCCTCCCCCGTACTCTCGATCGCCTAGGGTCGAGCTTCTAGAATTAAGGATCTAGATGTCTTTCGAGAGGTAAGTGTCTAGATCTGATGACCTAGAGGTAAAGTGCTCAATCCCTCTTCCAATTGCGAAGAGGGAGCGGCGTAGTTCATCCAACTATAAATTACATCTTGCAATCCCAGAAAGGTGAGAGGTTCCTGCATTGATGATAACCACAGCGCCATGGGGTTGAATCTTTCGGGGCGCATGAATCCGTTGGTAGGTATAGTTTTCTACAGACAACCGAGGATGGTTATCCGCAACACTGAAGACAGAATGATGAGGCATTTTAAAGGAAAATCTTTATTTTTTATTAATGATTGCTCATCATAAGCTACCTTTGAGCTTTTGGGAACCCTGTCACCTCAAAGCGGGAAGTATTGGGGATAGGCTCTCAACGGAGCGATCGATCGTTCTTTATTACATTTTGTTAACAGGTCTAGACTAAGGTGTTTCAGCGTGATAGGCGAAGCCTTCGTCCGTTTTGGCTTTCAAGGATTTAAATTTGGAGTCAAAGTTGGATT